>JAAYMP010000211.1 GCA_012521315.1 Bacillota bacterium | reverse complement strand
TTCCGCCGGTTCTGCCCGTTCTGGCAGTTCGACCGGTCCTTCCGGGGCTTCCGGTCCTTCTGTTTCTCCGGCTGCCCCGCTCGCTTCCCCTTCAATTGTTTCGCCGGTTTCCGCCGGAGCTTCTCTGTCTTCGATGCCTGTTTCCTCCGGTTCGTCCCAGTCCGCCGTCACACCCAAGACGACCGGGGGATGGAAGGCGCCCTCCCCGTTCGCCGTGGCGTCCGCCTGATCCGCCGGGTCTCCACCAGCGGGTTCGCCCGGCCAAGCGGCAGCCTGATCCGTGTTCGTCACATATTTGGTCGCATTATAACGGCAACTGGGGTTCCAAAAGAGCCACTCGCGCACGCCCGCGTCGTAAACCGCCCGGATCTGCGCTTGGATCTGGGCGGGGCCGTAGGTATTCCCCAGCGAAAAATCCTGGAGCCAGGGGCGGAGTTTCACCGGGTAATCTTTCAACCGCCGGCGGGCGTCCTCCAAACTGCGGAGGACCGTTTCGTACGGCCGGCGGTCGGGATCGGCCAGGCCGTAACTGCCCTTCGCATAGTGGGAAGGATATACCATAGGCGAGATCACGGGAACGGCTTCGGCAATCTTCTCCAGTTTCTGCCCGATGAAAAGATCATCCGCGGCCGAACAGACCAGACCAAAGATATCCGCCGAGACCACCGCCCCCAAAGGTTCCAGTTCCGCGCGGGCATACAAGAGAAATTCGCGGATCACATCCTCTTTACTGGAACCGTCGGCGTAGGGATAGACACAATTACGCAGATTCCCGTCACTGGCAAACCGGACATAGTCGAATTGGATCTCGGGAAAACCCATCTTCACTGCTTCTTTGGCAATTTGGATATTATAGTCCCAAACCTCCCGGGCGTGGGGATCAACCCAGGCCAATCCCTTGTAATCGCGCCAAACCTCTCCGTTTGGCTGTTTGAGGGCTAAGTCCGGACGTTTTTCGGCCAGGTACGGATCCTTAAAGACAACCAACCGGGCGATGGGATAGACTTTCTTCTGCTGCAAAGTCTGGAGCATCTTCTGCGCGTCGGCAATTTTATTCTCCCAGGCTCCCAAAAGGTTGACCATGGGAACGGCCGAACGGTAGCTCAGTTTTCCCGTATCGTCCTTTATATCAACCACCAGCGAATTAACGGGCGTCGCGTCGAAAAACCGCAACAAACTCTGGAATAACGAGGGTGTCCCCGCCACCCACCCGGTGGCGTAGATCCCTCTTACCTCCTCCGGCATGGGCGCCGGGGTAACGCGTGCAAAGGGCGGCTCCGGCTCCGGGGCGGGTTCCACCCGCGGCGGAATGGCGGGCGACGGCTTGAGCGCCCTGTTGGTCAAGAGTTGCGAAAAGAAAGTTTCATAGTCTGGCAAAAAACCCGTGGACGGCGCGGCCGACAACGGGAAAAGCTGTACCGAGAACACAAGCAGGAGAAAAAGAAAAACATAACGCCTAGTCCGTTTCCACATCAAGCATTGCCTCCGCAAATACTCCAGATAAGTTACTATTCTACCAAGACTAGGCGCCTCCTTCAGCACCCATTTAAAATAAACTGGGAAAAATAGGCTTTAAAAGTTTTAGCCGCGGCCGTGGCCGCGGTCGCCCTACTCATGGTCTTCGATAAACTCCAGAACTTGAATGATCCCGTCTTCCATCCGGTTGATCCGGAGCTTCACCCCTTGGCAGTCGTAAACTTCTCCTTCCTGCAGTTGGCGGTTTTCATCCTTGGCGATCTGGGCTACCACCCCGCCAAGGGTCGACGCCAGCCGGGGCAAAGGCTTCTTGATCATCTTCTCCGCCTCCGCCACCGACAGGCCGGCACTGATCACCATCCGCCGGTCATTACTGAACTCGGCCACAAAAAGATACTTCCGGATCAAGAACAAACCGGCAATCGCCACGATCCCGATTAAAAACCCCAACGTATCCTGTTCAGTGACGATCAGTTTACGGGCAAGAGCGAACAACAGTACTTCGATGGCACTGCCGGCGGTGTTCTGGACGATCATTTTGATTAACTCCAAGGCAATAATAAGGGCCATCATTGAGCCGAGAAACTTCTGGAAAGAGTCGGTATTCCCCCCATTCCTGGCCAGCCCGTAGAGGTTGACGACCAGGCCGCCGGCGGCAACCACGATCCCGATTAAGAGCAGAAAGGAAAGGAAGACCTCCATGTATATGGACCACCGAAGGAGATGATTGCGAAAGCCAACTCTCATCACGCAACCTCCTTTCATCACTTTTACTTCCACTTTGTTCTAGTTTGTTTCTCCGTTTTTGCCCCGTCTTTTTCCGTGCCTGTTTCCGTTGTGCGGTTTTATGCGGCTTGCCGGATCGATCCAAGCGGACCGGGGGCCGGTCAGCCGGTCGTTCCACTCGATAATTGCTACAATACACTAGCGTTTGGCCGCAATCTCCTCTTCCATCCTGGCCAGCAATTCTTCACGGGACCAGGCCCCCAGGTCGCCTTCCCGTCTGGTCCGGACGGCAACCCGGCCGGCCTCCGCCTCCTTGCTCCCGACCACCAACATATAGGGGATCTTTTGCAGCTGAGCCTCGCGGATCCGGTAACCGATCTTCTCGTTCCGGCTGTCCAGTTCGGCCCGGATCCCGTGCTGGCGGAGCCAAACGTAGATCTCGTCCGCATACTCCAGATTCTCCGGGAGGACCGGCAGGACAACGGCCTGCACCGGGGCCAGCCACAAGGGAAAAGCCCCTTCGTAGTTTTCGATCAGAATCCCGAAGAAGCGCTCCAGGGAGCCGAGGAGGGCCCGGTGGATCATATAGGGCTGGTGATCCTGACCGTCCGGTCCTTTATAGGTCAAGTCAAACCGTTCCGGCTCGTTGAAGTCAAACTGGATAGTGGAGCACTGCCATTCCCGGCCGAGGGCATCCTTGATCTTCAGGTCAATCTTCGGCCCGTAAAAAGCGCCGCCGCCTTCGTCCACCTCATAGGGAAGCCCCGTCTTTTCGATGGCGGCCCGTAAAGCCTCGGTGGCCGCCGCCCAGCGTTCTTCCGTCCCGACCGACTTCTCCGGCCTGGTCGCCAGGTAGAGTTTGAACTCATTGAAACCAAAGGCTTTCAGTAGCTTTAAGCAAAAAGCAAGCACCCGGTCGATCTCCTCCGGCATCTGGTCCGACCGGCAGAAAATATGGGCGTCGTCCTGGGTAAAGCCCCGCACCCGGAGAAGGCCGTGCAGCACCCCACTGCGCTCGAAACGGTAAACCGTCCCCAGCTCAGCCCAGCGGAACGGCAGTTCGCGGTAGGACCGGCTCCGGCTTTGGTAGATGGCGATATGGAACGGGCAGTTCATCGGTTTAATGCGGTACTCCTGCCCTTCGACCTCCATCCCCCCGTACATGTTCTCCTGGTAGAAACTCAAATGCCCGCTGGTTTCCCAGAGCGAACTCCGGCCGAGGTGGGGGGTGTACACAAGCTCATAACCGTTTTGGACGTGCTCCTCACGCCAGAAGTCCTCGATCACCCGCCGGACCCGTCCGCCTTTGGGGTGCCACAGGATTAACCCGGCCCCAATCTGTTCGTCGATGGAGAAGAGGTCCAAGTCCCGGCCCAGTTTGCGGTGGTCGCGCTTCTTGGCCTCTTCCAACAGTCGAAAGTAGTCTTCCAACTCTTCACGACGGAAAAAGGCGGTGCCGTAGATCCGCTGCAGCATCGGCCGGGAAGAATCGCCCCGCCAGTAAGCCCCGGCAATGCTGGTCAACTTAAAGGCCTTGGCGTAGCGGGTCGACGGCAGGTGGGGACCGCGGCAAAGGTCAACAAACTCGCCCTGCCGGTAAAAGCTGACCGCCTCGTCCGCCAGTTCCGCCACCAGCTCTTCCTTGTAGATCTCACCAGCCGCTTTTAAGCGGGCCAACGCCTCCTCCTTCTTCACCATCTCCCGGGTAAACGGGTAATCTTCCTTCACAATCTTCTTCATTTCCGTTTCGATCGCGGTCAAATCTTCCGGCGTCAACGGCCGCGGCAAGTCAAAATCGTAGTAAAAGCCATTTTCAATCGCCGGCCCGATGGCCAGTTTCGCTTCGGGGAAGAGGCGTTTCACCGCCTGGGCCATAAGATGGGATGTCGAGTGGCGCAGGACCTCCAAGGCCGCCGGATCCCCCTGGCGCACCAGACTTACCGTCGCCCCGGCGGGAAGATCGGCGCCCAAATCCGCCAGCTCGCCATCGACCTGCAAACAAATAACCTCTTTTTTCAGCTCCGGCTCCAAACCGGCCAGCAGTTCTTTCCCGGTTTTAACGCCTTCAACGACGCGCTCGGAACCGTCGGGAAAAATCAGTTTAACCATTTTTTATCCTCCTCTATCCTTACCTGATCAAAATGCTAACCCGTCGGCCGCCACCCGGCCGGCCCGGCCGGTTGCTCATTGGCCACCGCCCTGCCGACGGCGGAGAAAAGCCTTGGCCGCAAGTTCACGGTCGGCCGCAAAACTCAACAGCCCCAACTCGTCAAAGGCCAGTAAACGAATCTCCGTAAACATCTCCTCCTCCGGCTGCAGCTTCCCGCCGTACGCTTCCATAGAGAACCAGAAGACTTTTTTCCGGAATAAAGTCCCCGCTTCCTTATATCTGTATTCAGTCTCCCCCAAAGGAGCTTCGACCCGGGCCACCAGCCCCGTTTCTTCCCGGACCTCACGCACCGCGGTTTCTTCCAGAGTTTCCCCGGGTTCCACATGCCCCTTCGGCAAGAGCCACACCCCGTTCTTCCGCCGCAGGCTCACAATTTTATCGTCTTTAAAAACCACGCCACCCGCGCAGATTATCTTTTCCGGAAGGATCATCCTCACCTCGCCTTCGCTTTTCCAGCCGGGGCCGAAAGCCCCCGCGTGGGACTGAACCGGCGCAACAAAAAAACCCGTCCCGGTAAGGGACGGGTTTTAGCCCGCGGTTCCACCCTTTTTGGTCGAAGACCCGACTTGCTGACCGATAACGGCGTCACCCGTTTGGCTTTCTTTCACCATCTGCTCCAAGGTGGTCTTCACCGACCGCCAGGGAAGGCTTTGCAGCCGAGAGCCTTCCTCTCTGCCACCGACGGCAACCGGTTACGGCCTCTTCATCGCCATTTTAATCGTCTATAGGGTTAAGGCAGCTTTAAATTAACAAGTATTATACCGCAGTTCACCGCCGTGGTCAAGAGACCGGCCATTACAACCATTTTAAATAATATTTCACCAAATATTCGGCCGTTTGGATTGCCCCTTTGGCCGCGCCCAGCTTCGTGTTGTGCGCTAAACAAACATACTTCAAGCCGTTTTCCAGAATGGGGTCCGGCCGCAACCGGCCGACGGTCACCGTCATCCCGCCCCCACGGTCCCGGTCCATCCGCGGTTGCGGTCGGAACGGGTCATCGGTCACCGCAATCAGTTGGGCAGGGGAACTGGGGAGACCCAGTTGGCAAAAGTCCTTCCCGAAGGCAAGCATTACTTCCTTGGCCTCCTCCGGTGTACACGGTTTTTCCGTCTGGACGAAGACGACCACCAGGTGCCCATCGAGCACCGGGACCCGGGTACAAGTCGCCGTAATCCCGAAGGGAGCGTGGACGATCCGGTCCCCGGCCAGGGTGCCCAGGATCTTCTGGGGCTCGCTTTCGACCTTCGGCTCCTCCCCGGGGATATAAGGAACCACGTTCTCCGTCATGTCCATCGCCGACAAGCCCGGGCTCCGGCCCGCCCCGGACATGGCCTGCAACGAAGTCATAATCACCTGTTTGACCCCAAAATGGTCAAGGATTGGTTTGAGGGAGACCACCAACCCGGCGATGGTACAGTTGGACTTGGGCACCACAAACCCCTTCCAGCCCCGCCGTTCTTGCTGGACTTTGAGCAGGGCGGCGTGATCCATATTAACTCCGCCGATCAGAATCGGCGTATCGTCTTCATAACGGAAAGCCGAGGCGGTGCTCACCACCGGCGTAGTCCGGGCCCACTTCGGTTCCAACTCTTTGGCGGCGCTGGCGTCCAAGGTGGAAAAGATCAGATCGACCGTCGTCGGATCAAAATCAGCCGCCTCTTCCACCGGCAGCGGCGCCACGTTGACCGGCAACTCCTCCGGGCACCACCAGCGCGAAGCGCCGTTTGCTTCCCGGAGCGCCTCCGCGTATGCCTTCCCCGCCGAACGGGCGGACGCTGCCAGTTTGGTTATTTGAAACCAAGGATGATTGGCTAAAGCAACAATCGCCTGCTGGCCAACGATTCCCGTTGCCCCGATAATTGCGACCTTAATCATGTCATTCCCTCCACTTTAAACGTATTATATCCTTTGAAAACCGGGAATAAAACCCAACGCCTCTCGGCAGGATAGTCCTGAACATAACTTAAAGGCCGGCGGTTTACCTTGGACCCGGCCGTGGCTTACTCGGCAGTATAGTCCCGAAAATAACCCTGGACCAGCACGATCGGTGTGCCCTTGTCCCCGCTTCCACTGGTCAGATCGCAGAGGCTGCCCAAGAGATCGGTGATCCGCCGCGGGGTCGTCCCCAGCGAAGCTTCGGCCCCCACCATGTCCGCCGGCTTTTGCCGGATCAGCGCTTTCACCTCTTCTTCCACCGCCGCGCCATCCTCCAGAAGATGATCGGCCAGGTACTTGATCTTCACCTCATTCGGCATGCCCGTCAAACCGGAGGTGAAAGCCGGCGCCACGACCGGATCGGCCAACTCCCAAATGCGGCCGGCCGGGTCGCAATAGGCCCCGTCACCGTAGATCAGCACCTCCACGTTTTTCCCGGTCCGTTCCTTAATCGCCCGCTGAATGGCATCAACATAAACTTGCCCGTCCCGCGGAAAGAGCTTTATTTTATTGTCGGTGGCCAGGTTGGCCCCCAACAGACCGTACTCCGGATTATAACCGCCGTTCCCCGGCTCCGTGCAGATTTCGTCCAGACCGTAAACCAGCTCGGCGCCGGCCGCCCGGAGAATCTGTTTCGTTCTGGCCCGGGCATGAATATCGGCCGTGAGGACCTTCTTGGTAAAGCGCAAAATATCCCGGGGGTTATTGGAGAAGTAGATCCGGATGTTACCGTTCACGCCCAGTTCTTTATAGAAACGGACATAATCAATGCCGGTATAAGGGTGTTTCACTTCTTCCCCGAAGATCCGCCGGTAATCGTCTTCCGTCAAGAGGTCGGTGTACGGGTTAATCCCCGCCTCTTCCATGCGGTCCAAATCCATCAGGGGATTCCCCACTTCATCGGCGGGATAACTAAGCAAAAGATACACCCGGGAAAAACCCCTGGCGATTGCTTTCAAAAACATCGCAAAACGGTTGCGGCTCAGCAAGGGAAAGACCACGCCGATCTCGTCGGTCCCAAACTTCTTGTTTAACTCGGCGGTCACCGCGTCGACGGTCACATAGTTCCCTTGGGCCCGCGCGACCAAGGACTCGGTAATCCCAATCACATCCCGGTCCCGCAGGGCGAAACCTTCCTCTTCCATGGCGCGCCACAAGGCGTCCAGGACAAACTGGACCAGATCGTCACCCGCCCTGAGAATCGGCGCCCGAATCCCGCGTACTTGTACGCCCACTGTTTTCATGACTTTCACTCCCCGGTCTTAATCAAACTAATGGTAATTAATTTATTATATATGATATATGGGGGGCAAGTAAATGTTGCGGCCGCTCTTCAGCGGATAAAAAATTCCCTCTGTATATAATAACACTAAGTCTCCCCTTTTTTAACAGGCTTTTTCTCAATGAACTCCCTTGCTCCAGCAGCCCTGGCCGGTAACTCTGCGGTTGGAGAAGATAAGGTTAATCGCCACGGGCCGGTCATGCCCGGGCGGCCAAAAGCGTCTGCCGCAACAGGTCTAAAACCGCCTGGGTTGTCCGGCGCTTAATCTTTAGCCGGTCGCCGGTAAAGCGGGCCTCCCGCACCAAGTCAACGCCGGGTCCAGCCAGGGCAAAGTAGACCAGACCGACCGGTTTATCCGCCGTTCCCCCACCGGGACCGGCAATCCCGGTGATCCCGATTCCCCAGTCGCTCCCGGTCCGGTTCCGGACCCCCTGGGCCATCAAACCGGCCACTTCCGGGCTGACCGCCCCAACCCGGGCGAGCACCGCCGTCGGAACGCCCAGCAACTCTTCTTTGGCCCGGTTGCTGTAGACCACTACTCCCCGGTCAAAAACGGTGGACGCGCCCGGCACATCCGTAATCCGGCTGGCCAAAAGCCCCCCGGTGCAAGATTCGGCCACCGCGAGGGTTTCGCCCCGCTGCTTGAGAAGGCCGACAACGACCGATTCCAAAGTCTCATCATCCACCCCGTAGATCAACTGGCCTAACCTAGCCCGCAGCGTCTGCTCCAGTTGGGCAATGGCTGCTTCCGCGGCGGCGATGCTTTCGGCAAAGGCGGTAATCCGCAGCCGGACTTCCCCCTCGCCCGCCAGGGGCGCCAGGGTGGGGTTGGTTTGGTTGGCCAGCAGATCGGCGATCTCTTTCGCCAAGGTACTCTCGCCGATGCCACATAAGTGCAGCACCCGTGAACGGATCACCCCCCGGCTTTCGGCCGCCAGGCGCGGGCGGACATAATCGCGGAACATGGGGACCAGTTCCCGGGGCGGACCCGGTAAACAGATCACCCATTTCCCCTCTTTCCAAACGGAAACCCCGGGGGCTGTCCCATTCGGGTTCGGCAGGGCCTCGCCACCCTCGGGGATCAAAGCCTGTTTGTAATTGTTCTCCGGCATGCACCGCCCCGTCTTGGCAAAGTACTCTTCCAGCCAGGCCAAGGAGGGTTGGTGCAAGACCAAAGGCAAACCCAGTACCTCGGCGACCGTCTCTTTGGTCAAGTCGTCCTCCGTCGGGCCCAAACCACCGCTGGTGATCACCAGATCGACCCGGGCAAGCGCCTCCGTTAACGCTTCTTTCAGCCGCCGGGCATTGTCGCCTACCGTGGTCCGGTGGTACAGTTCGATCCCCAACGCGGCCAGTTCTTGCGAGAGAAAAGCCGCATTTGTATCAACAATCTCGCCCAATAATAACTCGGTGCCGACCGAGATGATCTCCGCGCGCACTTTTGATCCCTTCCTTAAAAAGATAATAAATAATTCCCCATCCCTGAGCACCTTAAAATAAGTACCGGGGACAAGCGGGGAAAACAGACCCGTTTAGTACTTTTCCTCGTTGATAAGCTCCCGGTAACGGAAACAGTCGACCACATGGTCATTGACCAGCCCGGTTGCCTGCAAATGGGAATAAACGATGACCGGCCCCAGAAATTGAAAGCCGCGCTTTTTCAGATCTTCACTGATCGCAACGGAGAGGGCGGTTTGGGCGGGGAGTTCCCGCTCGTGCCGCCAGGCGTTTACCACCGGACGGTGGCCGGTGAACGCCCAAAGGTAGTTGCTAAAACTTCCGAAGGCTTGCTGCACCTCCAGAAAACGCTGGGCGTTATTGATCGAGGTCCTTATTTTTCGCTCATTACGCACCAGGCCCGGATTTTGCAACAGCTCTTTGATCCGCTCTTCGCCGAACGCGGCTACCGTTTTTGGATCGAAACCGGCATACGCCACGCGGTAAGCCTCCCGTTTACGCAAAATGGTCAACCAGCTCAAACCCGCCTGGGCCGCTTCGAGGACCATAAACTCAAAATGCTTCCGGTCGTCGTAAACCGGAACCCCCCATTCCTCGTCATGATACCGGCGGTAAAGCTCGTCATGCTCGCACCAGGAACATCTTTTCATCCTCCGCCCTCCTTCCCCGGCGTTTCACCATCGTTCCTCTTCCATGCTTTTGCCAACCCAGTTTTATTCGCGTTCATGGCGGCAATTCCTTTCCGGTTAAGGCCGCTTTTCACGAAGGGCAAAGATAAATAAGGGTTCGCCCGTCGCGAACCCTTCGCTCTTCCTTTCCTTCGGCCGTCTTTTTAAACCGGGGTAGTGTCAGGCGCCGTCAAGGGTGCCGGGACCGGTTCCGCCTCTTCCAGGAAGAAACGGCGAAAATGATACCCGTAGATCGAACAGGCCACCGCCAGGGGAAAGACCCGCGGTTTCTTCAGGAGCGACCAACCGAGCAGGCGCCAGAAATACCGGCGGCTCCGGTCCCAGCACCCCAACCAAAAAAGGGCTTTCACAAAGGCGCTCAGGTGGTAAAGGCGGAGGTGGAGTTTCCGCCTCCGGGGCGGGTTGTATGCCTTGAGAAAGGCGAGCACCCGCCGGTAAAAGAACTTGGGTGAATAGAGGGTGGCCGTCACCCGGCGGTAACCGGCCAGCAATTTCTTCCGGGGCATTTTGGGTTCGAAGTTGAGCTGCCAGTCGGTGTTGTTCCCCGTGCTTTCGCTCAGCAGCCGTCCTTCCGCCGCCATCCGCTGGTACAGCTTGGTTCCTTTGAGGACATTCAAAAGCCCGACCATGGCGGTGACAATCCCACTCTCTTGAATAAAGTCGATTTGCCGGTCGAAAATGGTCGGCGGGTCCTCGTCAAAGCCGAGGATAAATCCGCCTTGGACTTGTAGCCCATAACCTTGGATTTTCTTCACGGCGGCCAAGAGATCCCGGTTTTTATTCTGGTGTTTGTTACACTCCGCCAGGCTGCCTTCATGGGGGGTCTCGATCCCGATAAAGACCGATTCAAACCCCACCCGGACCATGGCTTCCAGTAATTCGTCGTCATCCGCCAGGTTAATCGAGGCCTGCGTATTAAAGGTAAAGGGGTCCCCCCGCTCCTTCAGCCACTGGGCCATCGCCGGCAGGATCTCTTCCTTAAGGGCTTTTTTATTGCCGATAAAATTGTCGTCCACCATGAACACCCCGCCCCGCCAGCCGTGCTGGTAGAGGTGTTCCAGTTCCGCCAAGACCTGTTCTTTCCCCTTCGTCCGCGGTCTTTCCCCGTACAGCAGGGATATATCGCAAAAATCACAGCTAAACGGGCAACCGCGGGAATACTGCAGGCTCATGGCGTTGTACTTGTCCATCGCCAGCAAGTCCCAACGCGGCAAGGGGGTTACCCTTAGATCCGCCCATTCGCCCGGCGCCGGCCTGTACAGGCGCTCCGGCCGGCCCGCCGCCAGGTCCGCGAGGAAACGTGGTAGCGTAACCTCGGCTTCCCCCAAAATCAAGTGGTCAATCCCGGGGTATTCCTCCCAACTCACGGTAAAGAGCGGCCCCCCGGCCACCATCTTTTTCCCCAACTGTTGGCACCGGGCGAGGACCCGCCGGACGCTCTCTTGCTGCACAGCCATGGCGCTGATGAAGACATAATCGGCCCAGACCAGATCGGCTTCCTCCAGCACGGTTACATTCTCATCCACCAACCGCAACTGCCACTGGCGCGGCAATAAACCGGCCACGGTCAAAAGCCCCAAAGGCGGATGGGCCGCTTTCTTGTTGATAAACCGCAGCGCATGCTTAAAACTCCAAAAGGTCGCCGGAAATTGGGGATAAACCAAAAGAATCTTCACTTTTTTCCCTCCGGTCAATTCGGTAAAAGTCTCTCCTAGCAGTATGGGTAAAAGAAAGCCGGTTTATGAATGAAAAAAGCAGCCCGAGGATATGCAGAGAAAGCCAGAGAAAAACCCCCGGCGCCGTAAGGCGCCAGGGGTTTTGTCTGCGGGTTTTTCCGCGACCGCCCGTTTTAACCAGGCTATACTCAGCTAGGCGGTCAGATGTTGGCCTGGATGATGAAGTTCAGGATAAAGAGCAAGGTCGCAACCAGCAGGATCGGATGGACCTCTTTCGTCTGCCCTTTGCAGATTTTGACCAGGAGGTAGAAGATGAAACCGGTGGCAATCCCGTAGGAGATGCTGTAGCAGAGGGCCATGAAAATACCGGCAAAGAAAGCGGGGATCGCCTCTTCCAACTCGCTCCATTTGATCTCCTTGAAGGAAGAGAGCATCAGAATCCCGACCACAATCAACGCCGGTGCCGTCGCCGCCGCCGGGACAATGCCGGCCACCGGGGCCAAGAAGATGCAAGCTACAAAGAGAAGAGCCGTAACCACACTGGTCAATCCGGTGCGCCCGCCGGCGCTGATCCCGGCCGCGCTCTCCACGTACGTAGTGGTGTTGGAGGTTCCAAAGATCGAACCGATGGAAGTGGCAATGGCATCGGCAAACAAGGCCCGGTCCATCTTGGATTTAAAACCGGAACTGGAGTGCATCATCTTTTCATCCTCGGCACTGAAGATCCCGCTCCGGCGGCCGGTCCCGATGAAGGTACCGATGGTGTCAAAGGTATCGGACAGGCTAAAGGCAAAAATGGTCATCAAGACGAGGGGGATCTTCGCCGGGTCGTTAAATAAGGAGAGCATCCCTTCGCGCCCCAAAGCCGCCCCGAAGACGGTCCCCAATTCACGGAAAGCCGCGCCGACGCCACTGGTTGCCCCGATCTGGGAAACATCGACGATGCCCATGGGGATCCCAATCAAGGTTGTCCCGATAATCCCAAGTAAAATCGCGCCTTTTACGTTAAGGAGCAACAAGATAACGGTTAAGAAGAGGCCGATGATGGCCAGCAAAACAGTGGGGTTGTTGAAAGCCACTAAAGCCGGGACCGCACTGGAGCTGGCGATGACCGTACCGCTCTCCAAAAGGGTATACGTCCCGGGGTCGGAGGTGAAACTGAGCAGACCGGCGTTCTTTATCCCGATGTACGCAATGAAGATCCCGATCCCGCCGCCGATGGCGTTCTGGAGGCTTGCCGGAATCGACTTGATGATCGCTTTCCGCAGCCGGGTCACGGTGATCAAGATATTAATAATGCCGCAGATAAAGACCATGCCCAAAGCTTGCTTCCAGTTAAAGCCCATGGCGAAGACGACGGTGTAGGTGAAAAAGGCGTTCAAGCCCATCCCGGGCGCTTGCGCATAAGGCACATTGGCAAACAGGCCCATCACCAAAGTCCCAATCACCGACGCAATAATCGTCGCCAGAAAGACGGCCCCCCAGGGAATCCCGGTGAGACTAAGCATTCCCGGGTTCACAAAAATAATATAGGACATGGCAAAGAAGGTGGTGAGCCCGGCAACGATCTCCGTCCCGACGGTGGTTCCGTTCTCCTTAAGTTTGAAGAACTTTTCCATTTTCCGTAATCCCTCCGTTTTTTTTTACTTTAATATCACAAGAGCGACCCGCTCTGGGAACCCAAGTGAGAGAGCCCGGTCCTTAGTTTCTTCAACCGCGGAGGAACAACTGCCGGAAAAATTAAAAAAAGCAATTGGTTTACACCGATCGCCGTAAATTCACATAAGAAGACCACACCGGCCCGGGGCTGCCTTTGTCCCAAAACAAAGGGACAAAAAACGGTCACACGCCGACAGCTCTTCCCAATAGTCGAACAATTTACGGTTGCTCGGTAGAAACTTTAGACCCATATTGTCTAAATTATATTGGGAACCATATTTCATTGTCAAAGCGGGACACCGGCGATCCCCGGATCGCCGAGCATCACCCTACCTGCATTATATAAAAGCAACCGCTGGTCGTCAAGGTAAAACCCAAATTCTTCAACTGTTCGTTACAGAAGGATCGCGACCGGCCGCACGACCTCGACTGTAACCGGTCGCGCTGATTCTTTACGAAACGTAAGCCCGGGCTTTTTCGAACTCCGCCTGGATCTCCGGGGCCGGTTCCTTCGTCAATAAGGAGACGAGCACAATCGCCACACACGACAGGAGAAAAGCGGGCAGCAGTTCATAAATCCCCCAGACCCCGCCTAACGGCTTCAGCACAAGCTTCCAGACGAAAACCGTCAGGCCGCCGGTGAGCATCCCGGCAATCGCCCCCGCCCGGTTGACCCGTTTCCAAAACAGGGAGAACAACATAATCGGGCCAAAGGTCGCGCCAAAGCCCGCCCAGGCAAAGGCGACAATCGTAAAGATCACACTGTTTTCGTCCAGGGCAATCAGCATGGAAAAGGCCGAAATCACCAGGAGAGTGATTCTGGTGACCACCAGCACCGCCCGGTCGCTGGCCTCCTTGCGCATGAGCCCCTGGTAAAGATTTTTCGAGAAAGCCGAAGCGGCGATCAACAAATAGGAATCGGAAGAGCTGATCGTCGCCGCCAGGATCCCCGCCATCACAAACCCGGCAAAGATCGGAATAAAGAAATCAGTGGACATCAGGATAAAGATCCTCTCCGCCGCGCTTTGCGTCAGGAAAGCCGCCGGATAGATCAGCCGCCCGATGATCCCAATCCCCACGGCGGCCGCCAGCGAAATGGCGCACCAGATCGTCGCGACCCGGCGGGAGAGGGTCAACCGGGTGGTTTTCTCAATCGCCATAAACTTTAATAACACCTGTGGCATCCCGAAGTACCCCAGTCCCCAGGAGAGGGTGGAGAGGATGGTCAAAAAGCCATAATGACCCGCCAGCCCGAATAAAGGCCGGCCGGCGGCGTCCAACTGTTGCACCCCATCCACCACAACCGGCTGGGCAATCCCGAAAAACTCAAAGAACCCCGGGATCTGCCGGGCGTTGGCCACGACCGCCGAAAGACCGCCCGCCGCCACGATGCCGGCCCCGACAACGACCGTCAAGGAAATGAACATCACAACCCCTTGCATAAAGTCGGAAGCACTCTCGGCGAGGAAACCGCCGATAAACGTATAGAAGAGCACAAACAAAGCACCGAGAATCATCATCAAAACGTAATCGCTATTAAATAAGGAAGCGAACAGTTTTCCCACCGTCACAAAGCAACTGGACGCGTAAACCGTAAAAAAGACCAGAATAAACAGGCATGAAATGGTCATGAGCACCTTTTTCTCTTCTTTGAACCGGTTACTGAAAAAATCCGGGATCGTAATGGCGTCCCCGGCCACGGAAGAATACCCCCGGAGGCGTTTGGCCACAAAGAGCCAGTTTAAATAGGTCCCGATCAACAATCCGATCGCCGTCCAGATCGCATCGCTCAAGCCGAACCAGTAGGCCACCCCCGGCAAGCCCATCAGCAGCCAACCGCTCATATCCGAGGCCTCTGCCGCCATTGCGGTGACCCATGGTCCTAGTTTTCGTCCGCCGATCAAAAAATAGTCGCTACTGGCGCTGGCCCGTTTGGCGTAGTAAATCCCAATCCCGATCACCACCGCCATGTAAGACCCCATCGCCAAGAGGATCTGCCCTTGATTTCCAAACATGCTCCTTCTTCCTCCTTATTTATTGGATATAACCTGCTTTAATCTGATTTACTAGCCAAACGGGTTACATCCTTAAATCTAAGATTAATTTCATCATCCTCCGGACTTCGCTGCCGTAAAGAACTGGAAGGCGATTAAAGTAATAATTATTCGCTTTTTTTCTATAAAATCCTCCCTTTCCGGAGGGACTTTTTCGCCCGTCCTCTTCTTAAAATGTAATTTGTGGTCATATATATCAGAAATTCCCCTCTCAACTTTACGTTTTTTTGTGTTAAAATTGATATTGGCCTCTTTTTTCGAAACTGACTTCGCTAGGCGTGCGTTATTTATTTACGAAGCCATTTTCCCAAAAAGGTTGTGAGCAAAAAAATGTTAAAAAGGATAATCGCGATCTTACTTGTTGTCATCTTTGTTTTCGGCATCTTCCCTGTCCTCATCAGTTGGGCCGACTACTTAAAGAAAGAGCCGGCTTATGAATTTGTTGTTGACGGGGAGGTTTGGTTCACCGTCGCCGACCGCAAAGCACTGGAAGAAATGATCGATGAATACCAAAGGCAATTCCTGGCGAACGTCGATCCGCACGCCGCCATAAAAAAGATCTCCTTCGCCCAAGACGTCCAACTGGTCCCCACGGAAGTCCGTAAGGATCAACTGGACTCCCTCGCCTATGCCCGGGAAAGAATCTACGCCGTTGAAAACGAAGCGGTTGAGATCACCATCAAAAAGGGGGACAACTTCTGGAGCTTGGCCCGGGCTTATAACCTCACCGTGGCCGATCTTGAAATCCTCAATCCGGATGTGGACCCCCATCGCATCTATCCCGGGGAGAAACTGGTCATCAGCCCGTTCAATCCTGTCCTTGATGTCCTGATTGAGCTGGAAAACACCGTTGTGGAAACCGTCCCCTTCACCATCCAGTACCAAAAGAACAACAGTATGTTCTCCCACGAAAAGCAGATTGTCCGGTCGGGGGTTGAAGGCGAGAAGGAAGTCGTTTACCACATTACCCTCCGGAATGGTTATCAAGATACCCTGGAGGCCATTAAGGAAACCACCTTAAAGGAACCGGTCAATGCCATCGTCCGGATTGGGACGCGAACCACCGTTTCCCGGGGCGGCCGGGTGAACTACGGCGTCGTCCAGGGAAAAAGAATCTCCAGCGCTTACGGCTGGCGGATCCACCCCATCACCGGCCAAAAACGTTTCCACGAGGGCCTTGATATCGCCGCCAACCCCGGCAACGCGGTCTACGCCTATACCGACGGCCGGGTCATCGAAGCCGGGTGGAACGGGGGTTACGGCCTCTGTATCCTGGTCGACCACGGCAACGGGTTAAGAACGCGCTACGCCCATCTTTCCCGTATTGACGTGCGCGCCGGCCAAAAGATTAAAGTCGGGCAGCGGATCGGTGCCGTCGGTTCCACCGGAAACAGTACCGGCCCGCACCTTCATTTCGAAGTCATCAAAAACGGCAAGACCCAGAATCCGTTGAATTATCTCTAAGCCGTTCAGGCGCCGCGTCTAATACCACCAAATAACCCTAAATACTCCAAATAACGCTGGATCTTATCCAGCCCGAACAACCGGAGAGGTCCAACAAACACCAAAACCGCCGCCCAGGCGGTTTTTGTTCGTCATGCCCGCCCCGGACTTGCAAATATATATACATCATATTGTTATATTTATATCTGTTGCATGTTGTTTTATTGCCGTTATTCGTTATCATTTCTTTACTTGACAAGTGTTTTGGCTAGTGGTATATTATGCATAAATATTTATCAAGGAGTGACGTGCATGGCTCTTCCGATTGAAGCAATTTTGGATAAGATTGCGGCAACCCCCATCCCCAAGGTGAAAAAGTGCGCCATCGCCTATTCCGGCGGCCTCGACAGCACTTTGGGCATTGAACTCCTCCGCCGGGTCTACAAGGCGGAAGAGATCATCGCCATCAATGTCGATGTGGGCCAGGGCGACGAAGAGTTGCAAATGGGGATCGAACGGGCGAAAAAGCTCAAGATTAACCCGATTCTGATCGACGCCAAAGAAGAATTCACCGAGGTCTGGCTCAAAAAAGCGATCCAGGCCAACTCCGACTATAACGGTTATCCGGTCTCCACCTCGATGACCCGCCAGCTGATCGGGAAGATTGTGGCCAAAAAGGCGCAGGAGTTGGGGTGCGACAGCATCCTTGAAGGCTCCACCGGGCGGGGCAATGACCAGTACCGGATGCACAACGTCTTTAAGATGTTCGCCCCGGATCTGGAGATCCTTGCCCCCGTCCGCGATTTCGACCTGACCCGCCAGGAAGAACTGATGCTCTGCCAACACTGGGGCGTGCCCGTCGAAGAATTCATCGTCGGCGGTGACGACAAAACCATGTGGTGCCGGTCGATTGCTTCCGGCGCGGTGGACCTGAACCAAGCCATCCCCGACCATATTTGGATGTGGCTGACCCCGCCGGAGAAAGCCCCCGACCAACCGGAGTTCGTCACGCTCACCTTTGAGGAAGGCGTGCCGGTGGCTTTAAACGGACAACGGATGAGCCTGGGAGAATTGATTCCCAAGTTGAACACCATCGCCGGCCGCAACGGCGTGGGTTTAATCGATATTTTTGAAGACGGGATCATGGATCTGAAGAGCCGGGAGATCTATGAAGCCCCGGCCGCCCACGTGATCCTGAAGGTAAAACAAGACCTGGAAGGGGCCTGCTTAACCAAGGACGAACGGCAGTTCAAAAAGATCGTCGACGCCAAATGGGCTTATCTGGTCTACCACGGGGCCTGGTTCCACCCGCTCAAAAAAGACCTGGATGCTTTCATCGCCCAGAGCCAGAAGATGGTGAACGGCACCACCAAGGTGAAACTATACAAAGGGAACATCATTATTGTCGAACGGGACAGCCCGCCCAGTTCGCTCTTCTCACCGGAGATCCGGTCAATCAAAGCCTCCGGTTTTGACCAGCGCTGGTGCGCCAATGCGGCCAAGATCCGGGGCCTGCCCTTCGAAATCCTGGCCCGGCGGAACAAAAAACTGGGAATCGAGGAGTAAAAATGGCGAAACTATGGCAAAAAGATTATGAACTGGACGCCTTCGTTGAACAGTTTACCGTCGGCCGGGACTTTGAACTGGATCAGCACCTCCTGAAGGCCGATTGCGTGGCCAGCCTGGCCCACGCCACCATGCTGGAGACCATCGGGATCCTGACCAGGGAAGAACTGGCCGCCTTGAAAGAAGGACTGGTCGCGATCATCCGCGCCCACGACGAAGGAGCTTTTCCCATCGCCCGTAGCGATGAGGACGGGCATACGGCGATCGAAAACGCCCTGACCGCCAAGGTCGGCGCGGCCGGCAAAAAGATCCACACCGGCCGTTCCCGCAACGACCAGGTGATCGTCGCCACCCGTCTTTACGCCCGCGGTTTTCTCCTGGCCTTGTTGGAGCATGGCGTGACGCTGGTCGACAATCTGCTGGCCTTTGCCGCCCGGCACCATAAAGTCCCGATGCCGGGCCGGACCCACATGCAGATCGCCATGCCTTCCTCCGTCGGGCTCTGGGCCGGGGCTTACGCCGAGCAACTCCTGGACGACCTCCTCCTGGTTGAAAACGCCTACCGGATCAACAACCAATCGCCGCTGGGGTCGGCCGCCAGCTACGGCGTGCCGCTGCCTCTCAACCGGGAGCTGGTCGCCGACCTCCTCGGCTTTGCCAAAGTTCAGAATAACGTCTTGTACGCCAACAACAGCCGGGGCAAGATGGAATCGATCATCCTGGATGCCGTCGACCAGGTGGCCCTTACCTTGAGCAAACTGGCCCAGGATCTGATCCTCTTCTCCATGCCGGAATTCAAGTACTTTACCTTGCCCGACAACCTCTGCTCCGGCAGCAGCATTATGCCGCAGAAGAAAAACCCCTGCGGGCTGGAGTTGGTCCGGGCCAAATCCGCCACGGTATCGGCCTGCGCCTTCCAGATCAAGAGTATCATTAAGGCCCTGCCCTCCGGTTACAACCGCGACTTCCAGGAGACAAAGGAGCCCTTCCTCCGCGGGGCCAATACCGGTCTGGCTTGTGTCCAGATTATGGACCTGTGCATCCGGAAGGTCCAAGTGAACCCGGAAAAACTCCGCGCCGGGTTCATCCCGGAGATTTACGCCACCGACGCCGCGCTCGAACTGGTGGCGCAAGGCGTCCCCTTCCGCGACGCCTACCGGGAAGTAGGCTTGAACCTGGACCGCCTGGAAGCTCGTGACCCGGAAGCAACCATTATGGCCAAGACCTACACCGGCACCACCGGCAATCTGGGTTTGGATAAAGCCCAGGCCGCAGCGGACGTCTTACGCGCTTTTGTCCATGCGGAAGAAGAAAAGATCGACGCCAAAATCAACGCGCTCGTCGGCTTTCCGGTCAAACTGTTCCAGCCCGTTTATTGACCTGGACCTGTTCTTTAAGATTAATCTGGACCAGTTTTTTTAACTGAAAAAAAAGAAGAGAGGGTGGGGAAAAGAACCCACCCTCTCTTTATTGCCATCACCGCCCGCGTACTGTCCCGCGTACTGCCGCATGACATGCCCGTTGGTCGCCGCCTTACACCTCCGTACCGCAGCTTGCCGTCCATTGACCTCCGCATTACATCGCCTGTTGGCCACCCACCGCCTGTTTGCCGCCGGCCGGTCCCGCCGGCATCTTTTCTGGATAGATTTTTGCTTTTTGTCCAGACTAGCGATGGAGGTGTTAACGATGAATTTAAATCTGACGAACAAAGAACGCCTGCTCCTGCAGGATCAAAAGAGCCACGAGGAGATCTGTGTCCAAAAGTACAATGACTATGCCAACATGGCGTCCGACCCCCAACTGAAAACGCTCTTTACCCAGAACGCCCAAACCGAACAAGACCACCTGAACACCATCAACCAACTGCTAAACGGCCAGATCCCCAACCTGAACCAGGGACAAAGCGGCGCCCCGCAACAAAACCAATCGCCCACGCAAATCCTGCGGCAACAATCCTCGCCCCAAACCTCAGCCCAACAGTCCAATAACTTCCTGGGGCAAAACCAGTCCGGTGGCTACCAAGCCGACCAAAACCTCTGCACCGATATGCTGATGACGGAGAAATACGTCTCCGGCGCCTATGATACAGCCATCTTCGAATTCCGGGATCCCCAAGTACGCCAGATCCTGAACCATATCCAGAAGGAAGAGCAACAGCACGGGGAAGCCATCTTCAATTATATGCAGAGCATGGGCATGTATAATCCCCAGTAAAACCGGTAACCTGACCTGAGCTGGATGAAGTAAAGGGAGATGAACTTGCTGCCCGAATAGCAAGCCCATCTCCCTTTTTATTCTTCATTTTCTCCCGGCTAATTGAAATATGGCTTCCGGCCAACAAGATTCAGACAAGACCATTTATCCTCCCTAATCAAAAGGGCGAAACCAGATATAGCATCGTAAAGAAATGGCAGATGCTCCCCGCCAAGACAAAGATGTGCCAGATCGCATGGGCGTACTTCCTGCTTTTCCAAGCATAAAAGATGGTTCCCAGGGTATAGAGGAGACCACCGGTCAGTAAAAAATTGATGCTGGTCCGGTTTAATGCGGTAAGTAGCGGTTTCAAAGCCACAACCACCAGCCAGCCCATGGCGATATAAAGGATTGTCGAAAAAACCTTAACCTTGTTGAACCAGACGGCTTTTCCAATAATGCCGAGAAGAGCAATTACCCAGACAATACCGAAGATGGTCCAACCCAATGGTCCCCGCAGGGTAATTAGGGTAATCGGTGTATAGGTACCGGCAATGAGTAAAAAAATTGCGGCGTGGTCGAAGACCTTAAAAACCTTTTTCGTCTTTCCGGCGGGAAAACTATGGTACAAGGTGGACGCCAGATAAAGCAGGATTAAAGTAGCACCATAGACCGTAAAACCAACCATATGCCAGACGCTGCCGTACCGGCAGGCGAACACCACCAAGACTACCAAGGCCGCCACGGCCAGCCCCACCCCGGCGCCGTGGATGATCGCGTTGGTGATTTCCTCACCTAATGTCTGTTTCCGTTCCTCTCTCATCGCCGATCTCCTGTTCGTTTCGTTTTTAATCCCGGTTCAACCGGCTTCTATCTCTAACTGTTGGACGAAACAACAGGCGAAAGATTACATGAAAACTAATCGTCCCACGTTACACCGTTTCCTTTGTTCGGGAACAAAACTCTATTTACCTCTAATTAAGGCTACACCCAAAAGCAAGAGCAAAACCCCCAGCAAACGCCAGACGTTCACCGGGTGGCGCGCCAAGCCCAGCAACCCAAAGTGGTCCAGCGTCAAGGAGATGAGCATCTGCCCCGTTACCACCAGACTCATCAGGGCGGCCGTGCCAATCTTTGGCGCAACCACGATCGTCGTCCACACATAAAAGGCGCCCAGCGCTCCCCCCAACCACACCCACCAGGGGGCTTGCCATGTTTTGGACCAGTCCGGCCACGGCACCCGTTGAATTAAAATATAGAAGAAAAGGACCAACGCCCCGATGGAAAAAGAGATAAAAGCAGCAAAAACCGAATGCCCAACCCAGTTGCGCAGTTGGGAATTGACGCCCACCTGGAACATGACCGCCACTCCCCCCAAAAAAGCTAACAGCAAGTACAGTCCGAACACGATTTTTTCTCCTCCTTACCTCCAAACCCTAGTTCATTTCCTGGAACAAAACGGGCTTCCCTTCCGCTCCAAACCGCGTGCTTTTCCTTTAATAATATACCACCATTCTTGGCCGCCCGCACCTCTCTTTTCAACCGTTTTCCCACCGCCCTTCCTTGCTTTTAGCTCGCAATTAAAGGTTAAGTTGGGGATTAAACTTTTTGGCCGGGCAACCGAAATATATAGTACAGATTTACTTTTATTACAAATACCGCAGGTTATGAAATATCTTGAAGGGGTAGGAAGAACAGGATGAAACTGAAAAATAAGATTTCCATCGGGGTGATTGCTCTTTTATGCCTGATCGGGCTCAGCTTTTTCCTGGTCGTCGATTACCATGTCACGAAACTGGTCAATTCCAGTCTGACCCATGAGCTTTCTTCGATCCTCAACTTGGGTTACCAGTTATTGGATGAATTCTACCCCGGGCCCTGGCGCCGGGAGGGTAACCGTCTCTATAAGGGCGTGCAATTAATCAACGGCAATTACCAGGTTGTTGATCTCATCCGTGACCAGACCGGTGCCCTGGCCACCATCTTCCTGGATGACACCCGGATTGTCACCAATGTAACCCTGACCACCGGGACCCGGGCGATTGGGACAAAAGCCGCCCCGGAGGTCGTCCAGACCGTCCTTGCCAACGGCCGTGACTTCACCGGCGAAGCCGATGTGGCCGGCCGGCCCTTCCTTACCCGGTATACCCCGCTCCGCGATGCCAGCGGGAAAATAATCGGGATGTGGTTTGTCGGGGTGGAAAAGAAACAAGCCCAAAACCTGAGCGGCCGGATTAATCTTGCGTTGGGCTTGATTATTTTCGCCGGTATTTTGATCGGGATCGGGGGGACTTTTATCCTTACCGGCTTGGCTTTGAAGCCCATCCCGCTTCTGCTCGACGCCTTCCAAAAAGCGGCCACCGGCGATCTCACCGCTAAACTGCCGGTCTCGGCCAACGATGAAATCAGCCAGCTGGCGTCCGGTTTTAACCAATTGCTGAACAAACAGCGGAAGTCTTCCCTGCTGGTCCAATCCATCGCGGAAAAAGTCAGCGAAAGTTCCCTTCAGATCGCCACCGGCAACGAAGACCTCTCCCAACGTACCCAAGAAGAAGCCGCCGCGTTGGAAGAGTTGTCCGCCACCATGCAGGAGATCAGCGCCTCGATCCATGAAGTATCCACCAACGCCCAACAGGCAAACCATTTTTCCCAGACCACCCTCAATGCGGTAAAAGAGGGCGAGGAAGCAATCGCCAACACCATGGCGGCCATGGAACAGATCTCCACCAGCAGCAGCCAGATCGCCGCCATTATCCATATGGTGAACGACATCTCCTTCCAAACCAACCTGCTCGCCCTCAACGCCGCGGTTGAGGCGGCCCGCGCCGGTGAACACGGCCGCGGTTTTGCCGTTGTCGCCGCTGAAGTGCGCAGCCTGGCCAAGCGGGCCGGTGATGCCGCCCGGGAAATTGAGGCGCTCATCACGGAAAGTGTGAGCCGGGTGGAAAACGGCAACCTAATGGTGAAGAAATCCGGCGCTATCCTTAAACAGATCGTCGACAACACCCTGCAGACCTCGGCGGCAATCAACGCGGTCGCCGATGCCATCAGAGAACAGACCAGTGCGACTGAGCAAATCCAGCAGTCCATCGACCAACTAAACCTGGTCACCCAGGATAACGCCGCCATGGTCGAGGAGCTGGCTTCCTCTTGCCAATTCTTAAAGCATGAAGCCGAGCGCCTTAGGACCATGCTGAACCAGTTCAAAGTGGAATAATGAACGCTTCGCCCCCGCGGCCGCGGCTCCGGGAACCGGCTGCATAAGGAAGGCCTTGTCCGTAAGGAAACGGAGAAGGCCTTTTTAATAAGATCGCCCTTTTGCAACCTGCATTTTTCTTTAATCCTTTTTATTCTTTGTATACTTTTCTATATAGGCTTACTCTTCATGAACTACCGCCTTATACCGGCAAAAACTCCACAACCGGTACCCGGATGAAAGCAAGGACAAAAAGAGAATAAGATAGATCACTTCATTTAGACAAAAGGCGTAGAGGGCCGGCGAGGACCGGTGGGAGATATATAACACAATCGGGAGAAGATAGTAACTTGCCGCCACCGACCGGCCGAGGGCGTCAAAAAAGAAAAAGCCCCGGTCATCTCCGGTCTTTTTCAAGCGAAATGAAGTGAGCACAAACTCGACGAATTTGAAGATGATCAATAATAAGAACCAAAGCGGTACCAGCCCGAAGGAATGTAAGACCAGGTACGCCAGGAGCATGTAAAAGAAGTCCGCCAGAAGGTCAAAGACCGCCCCGCCGGACGTGGCCGTCCCATCCCTCCTGGCAATTTTTCCGTCCGCAAAGTCGCTTAGCAAGATCAAGACCGTAAGCAATAGCGGGATGGCTATACGGCCAAAATGAAGCAGTAGATAGTAATGGAGATAACAAGTCAGGATTACCCGGAAGAGGGTAATGGCGTTCGGCACACCCCACCACACCCCTTTTGGTCGTGGCACTAAGTCGCCGGTCATTCTTGGGCCAACTCGGCGCCTAAAGCGTAGGCCTTAGCTGCGTACTCTTTATCACCGGTTAAAAATTTTACTTCCCGGACGACCTTCACCCCGGACAGCAACTCGGCTAAACGGTCAAACTCTTGCCGCTCATCAACCCCCCCGGTGGCAAACAAAACAACCCTGGGTCCTTCCGCCCCTTCCTTGGCGAGCTGCGGGCAGCCCCGTGCCATGTATTGAGTCAACGCTTTGGTCAATTGTCCCGCATAAGTCGGGGACCCAAAGACAACCAGATCATAGCCGGATAAATCCACGGTCAGGTGGTTTCCCGGATGGTTGAGCGTAACTTCATATCCACCCGCATTCAACCCGTCCGCCAATTGCTTCGCCGCTTGCCTTGTTACATTCGTGAGGGCGGGTTGATAGATGATCAACGCCTTTTTCGGGTTTGCTCCCTTCCCGGATAAAACCTCCTCCCGATCGCCGCGCGGCCGGTTGACCACCGTGACGATCCCCACCATCACCAGCATACAGAAGAGCATAATAAGGAATAAACACCCGATGATACTTAAAATAATCTTCACCAACTTTTCCTCCTTCTTCACGCCAACGGTCGAACCCATCCGTCCGGAAAAACCACTCAATATATCGTCTTAATAAGTTAAAATTAATAGAAAAAATTGCGTTGATTACTAATCAAGTAACAACGCAATTTGCTTCAGCAGGTAATTCTTACCTTGCTTGGTTTCAAATCTTTTACCAGCCGCGCCCGGCCAGCCGGTCTTCCTTCTGCAGTCCGGCAACGGAGATCCCCCGCATCGCCTCGCCCAAACCGCGGGATACTTTGGCCAGGACTTCCGGCTCGTGATAGTGGGCTACCGCCCCGACAATGGCTTTCGCCCGCGCGACCGGGTTCGCCGACTTGAAAATCCCCGAACCAACAAAGACGCCATCGCAACCCAGCTGCATCATTAAAGCCGCATCCGCCGGAATCGCAACCCCGCCGGCCGCGAAGTTGACCACGGGCAAACGCCCCAGTCTCTTGGTTTCGCTGAGCAAAGCCACCGGCACCCGCATCTCTTCCGCCAGTTTTGGCAATTCCGCTTCCGCCGTCTTCTGCAAAGCGGCAATCTCTTCGTTCACCGTCCGGATGTGGCGCACCGCTTCAACAATATCACCCGTTCCGGCCTCGCCCTTGGTCCGGATCATGACCGCCCCTTCGTGAATCCGGCGGAGGGCTTCGCCCAGATTACGGGCTCCGCAGACAAAGGGAACTTTAAACATGGTTTTATCAATATGATACCGATCGTCGGCCGGGGTTAAAACTTCGCTCTCGTCGATAAAGTCAATGCCCAACGCCTCCAGGATTTGCGCCTCGACAAAATGGCCGATGCGCACCTTCGCCATGACGGGGATCGCGACCGCTTCCTTGATGCGGAGGATCACTTCCGGGTCGGACATGCGGGCGACGCCACCCTCGGCCCTAATGTCGGCGGGGACCCTTTCCAGCGCCATTACAGCCACCGCCCCGGCTTCCTCGGCGATCTTCGCTTGTTCCGGAGTGGTCACATCCATGATCACGCCGCCTTTTAGCTTTTCAACGATGTTCTGACCGGTCTTTCGTGTGTCTTCTTTGAACATGAGGAACTTCTCCTCCTTACACAAAGCTTGAGATTGCTTATATTTTACCACTATCTTCAGACAATAGGACTACCTTATATGTATAGTTTTTGTTAATAACCTTTGCTCCGGCCGACCCTCCCGGGCCGGTCCGGAACAAAGCTTTTCTTAATAGATCGCCGGATCACCAGGTGGCGACTGCCGCTTGCCGAAAGGCCTCCACTTCTTTGGTTAAACGATAATCATTGGCTGCAATCACCTGAAGGTATTCTTTGATCAGCGCCGCAAAATCCCCCTCCGTTTCCTGGACGACAAATTGATTATAGGCCAACTTGGCTTCCGGGTCCATTGTTTTCGTCTGGTAACTGAATAAAGGAGTGTTGTTACAACCGAACAGGGCAAAGGTGACATAACGGCGCAAAAGAGCCCGCACCGGTTCGACTTGGGTCGAACCGCTGTACCCGTCGATAAACTGTTCCTGGCGTTTCGCCCGCTGGAGAAGCTCCGCCCAACCGATCATCAGCGCCCCGTCCTTTACCGGCGTCGCTTCCGACTCCACCGCCATCAGTTCAAAATAGGCGGTTAAGTCAGGGCTGAGCGCGGCAGAGTACTTTTGGTAGTAAAGATAGTCGATCACCGGAAAGAATTGCCCTTCGGCGGTCTCCACCTTGTAACCATTGGCCATGGTTACGGCCACCAACTCCCGGACCGCTTCATCCTCCGCCCTTTTTAAATCGTCCAGCGTCCAGTTCCGCTGATAAACCTGGAACATCTTTGCCTGCAGGGTAGTGTCATCGTAAAGCCGTTCCCAAGCCGCAAGCTTCTCCTTTTGGACCGCCTCCAGCCCCAAGACCAGCTTTCCGGCATTTTCGGTTCTCACTTCATCAATATGCCGGTCTACATAGGCGATGACCTCGGCCACGGTCAAATCCTCCTTGGCCAGCAGGTGCGCAAACCCGGCCATCACCTTTTCCTCTTTCGTGGGGAATAAGTTCCCACGGTTATAAATAAAGGCAAGGGCAAGTCCGAGCAAGACACAGGTTATAAACGTGACGTTTTTCCGCACTTTTTCCCCTCCCTAATTAACCTGAACATCACCCCTTAATGCAAACGTCTTTGCCGGAAAAAAGTTTTCCGTAATCCGCTGGTATTTATTGGCTTTATTTACCGGTCTGTATTGCCCTTTCGCCGGCGGCGCCAGCCGGCTAAAAAAAGACCGCCTTCTCCTGCGCCAGTCTTTCCTCCCAGACCATCCGGAGAATTTCCAGTTCTTCGCTGTAATCGGTCTTGGTTTCGTCCTTATCATATTCCAGTTTGTCTAGAACCATAAAGACGAAATTCGCCGCGCCCCGCTCCTGCCATGCTTGCTGTAACTCCCGGTTGGGGTGCCATCCCGCGTCCAGTTTAAACCGGGTGCTGTTGATGGCTCCCTTCAGGTCGGGTGTGGCCTGCAAGTAACAACGGCCATCATCCAGCGCCTGGACGAGGAAGATCCCCATCTCCGGTTTCATCTGTTTATACAGTTGTTTCAGTTCCTTCCTCCGGTCCATAACTAATACCCCATTTCCTTCAGGATCCGTGCCAGCGTACATAGGCGTTCTCCGATCAATTCATCATCATTGCTCATTGCTTGCCAGAATAACTGGATATCTTCGTCAATCCGCTCGTTGTCGGTGCAGACCGCCACGGTCATGGCGTCACCCTGTAACCCCACCCGCTCCAGGACAGGCTTTTCCGGATTATAATATTTTGGCCAGCGGTATGCTTCTTCTTGAAAATAAAGCTTGGTCCGGCAGATCATGATCGCCAGGTCCAAGACGCGGTGCAGTGGTAGCTCCTCCGACTGGCGGGACCATTTTTCGCCGGTGTGCCGCCAAACCTTCGCGGAAACATCGACCTTTCCCCGGTCATTCCATTGAGCTAACCCCAAAGAAAGACCTTTGGCCTTCGACCGGTAAGCAGCCCTGCCATCCACATTCTCATAGTTTTCACAGACAATAACGGGTTTGTGTTTTAAGGTCGTCGGAATCTTCATCATCTTTCCTCCTAACAAGATGAACGGTGTGGGTCGACCCAGTAAATGAATTATCCCGTTCGTAAAGCATTGATAACTGTAGCTTACTGATTTACTAGTTTACTTATTTAGTAATTCACTCTAGTATAACCCCCCAATCTGTCGCCGTCAAGCAAAAGATTGGTTTGGCTTTTTCAACAAACAAAAAACCCTTCGCCAAACCCTAAAAGGGCAAAGGGGCCCATTAAAAAAATTCAAATACAGTGTAATTCTTTCCTGTTGCCGGTCTTAAATCTGTTATAATAGGAACGACGTTATGTTCCAGACCAAAAAAAGGGGGACGAAATCATGATCGTGACGACCACTCCTGCCGTCGAAGGCCGCAAAATTTTGGAATATAAGGGTATTGTCTTCGGGGAAGTAATCTCCGGCGTTAATTTTCTCAAAGACTTCGCCGCCGGACTGACCAACTTCTTCGGCGGGCGTTCCGGTTCCTACGAGGGGGAACTGATTAAAGCCCGCGAGGATGCCATCTATGAGATGGAGCAACGCGCCGCTAAATTAGGCGCCAATGCTGTCGTCGGCGTGGATATTGACTATGAAGTCCTGGGTCAGGGGGGAAACATGCTAATGGTCACCGCCTCTGGAACGGCGGTGGTTATCGAGTAAGACTTCAAGCAGGTGCTTACCAAGCGATTAAAGGGATTAAAAGAAGACCTTAAAATCGTTTTTTAAGGTCTTCTTTTCATGTTAATGCCGGAACATATTCCGGCCGTATTTTTAGGCCGGCTCCGGTCCATAGCTTTCTATCCCTTGCCCCTTAACTGCCTTGCCGAACCCGTCAGCAGCGGTTATTTTAGTTCTTTGACCATTTCGAAGTGGGGAATTCCTACCTCCAGAAACTCCGTCCCCACTTTCCGGTAGCCGAGTTTTTCATAGAAGCCAACCGCCGTCTTCCGGGAATGCAAACGGATCTTTTCGTACCCCAGCCTTTGGGTGTATTCCTCCGCATACCGGACCAGCCGGGTCCCGATCCCGATACCGCGGAAACCTTCAGCCACCGCCACTTGTCTCATCTTAACCTCCCCCGGACCACGGGGGGATAAGATCAACACCCCGACCAACTGGCAATTAAGAAAGAAACCCAAGTGGTGTTCGTCGCTTTCATCCCCCGGTTGCACCACAAGCTTCAAACCCAATGGCCTCCTTAATACGGCATCACGCAGGGCCAGCGCAGCCCGGTATTCATCGCTGCCGTAGATGAGCGGCCGGATTTCAAATTGATCGTGCACAGCCAGATCCCTACTTCCTTTCGCTTTGCCTGCGCTACCGCCCTTCCGCCCAGGCTCCTTCCCTGGGGTCGGCCGCGCCGGTCAAATGACCGGTTTCCGGGTCACGGATAATTAAACAAACCCCACCGAAACTATTCTCCCATTCCGGTTGCTCGATTACGGTATAGCCCATCGTTTTTAAATCTTCCGCAATCGCCGCATAAAGCGGTTGCTCCAGTTCGATCGTGCCCGGCCGGTATGTATGGGGGGCAAAGGAATCGGGAAAGTTAACCGTCTTAAACCG
>JAAYMP010000210.1 GCA_012521315.1 Bacillota bacterium | reverse complement strand
GGCGGCGGGATAATTCCCGAGGTTTACGTGAGCGGGGGCTACATTGATAACGACGGAGCCGAAATCACCTGTTACTGGGATAGCAGCGGGAAGAGATATGACGCTGATCAGTACTTTGAACACAATTGGCAATGCCTGTCATTTTACGGTAACGAGCTTTATGTGGCCGGGTACTATTACTCGAGTGGAACTATAAAGATTAGTTACTTGGGCGCTACCGGCAAGTGCAATGATCAGTATGATCTTGATATGGCTTTCTATGGTGACAATATGTATTGCGGTTTTGTTTACAACGGCCAAATCTATACAGGCGGTCAATATGCTCCTGAGAATGGTGTTTGGCTTCCCTGTTACTGGGATAAAGACGGGCGACATGCTCTTTCCGAGGATAAAACAGGCCGTGTAAGGTCGATCTTTGTCAACGACAGCGGGGTTCACGCCGCTGGACTGTTGGACGGAGAGTCGAAGATCATTTACTGGCAGAAACCCAATGGAGAACCACTTCAAGTGTATGAGATCGGCACCGGCTCAGTGACTCAGATGGTGGTTGACAACGACAATAATGTATACATAAGCGGAATAAATAGCAACGGGACCCCCTGTTATTGGGTTTGGGATAGCGACAAGAAAGAGGCGACGGAGCATCCATTAGACGGCGTCAGGGCCAACTCGATTTTTGTCAGTAACAACCAGGTCTACGTCGGCGGCACGTATAAAGACGGTGAAAAAGAACTCCCCTGTTATTGGGAGAGTAGCGGAAACCGGCACAGCCTCACTATTCCCGGCAACGCTGGTGGGTATGTAAACTCGATCTTCGTCTATAACAACAAGGTCTATGCAGCCGGGGGTTATGGATTTGCCGAAGGAGAAAGTGAAGAATCCTACGCCTGTTATTGGGATGGTAAGGGTATTCGGCACGACCTCAACGTCGACGGCAGCAAAGCTTCCTGGGCAAAATGTATCTTGGTAAGGTAATTGCACAGATTATGCACTAACTCCATGAGGAACCTCACCTCCTCCCTCGGGGGCATTCACGGCTAAAGGTGAGGTTCCTCTTCTTTTTTACCTCCGCCAAGTCATCGTTGGGTGTCTTGCTTTCCTCTTCATGTCCTCCTGGTAATTGCCGTTGAAAACTTTGATCCAGCGTCAAAAGAGGCTTATAAAAAGTATTTCTCCAATTCCGTTGTATGCAACCACTGATCCCCCTTATAAACGCGCATACAACCGGAGGAAACTTCGTCGATCAGGGCCACTTGGCCATTGATCCGGCCAAATTCCAGTTTTAGATCATACAGCGTCAAGCCCTTGTCCTTTAGATCATCACGGATTATCTTCGTGATCCGCTTGGTCAGATTCCGCACTTCCTCATATTCCGATCTGCTCATGATCCCCAGCAGTTCAAGGGCATCCGGCCCGATCATCGGGTCGCCGCGCTCGTCGTCCTTAAGGCTTACTTCCACATAGAAATCCAAATCCTGTCCTTCGGTGCAGTAATCGCCGTAGCGACGGATGAAGCTGCCGGTGGCCTTCAGCCGGCAGATCACCTCGACCCCTTTGCCAAAAATGGTCGCCGGTCGCACCGTCATGGTGCCGGCGTCCAAGTCGCAATCGATGTAATGGGTCAGGATCCCGGCCGCATTGATCTTTTCAAAATAATACTTGCTGATCCGCAAAGAGGACCGGCCTAATCCTTCAATCGTCGCTCCCACCTTGTTGCCGCCCGGATCGAGCCGCCCGTCCTCGCCAACCGTGGCATCATCTTTAAATTTCAGCAGGATATTCCCATCTTCCAGAGCGTAAACATCCTTCGTTTTGCCTTTTTTTATTAAGTGCATACTATTCTCCTCCTGATTATATTCTGGTGTATCATTTCCGTCCCACGGTTTGACTAATGAGACCATTTGTTTTGTGGCCAGTGTTTCCTACTCCTGGGTCAATTAAACCCTTCATCGCGGCGGACAGGTTGGACGGGTTGTCTCCAACTACATATCACCCGGTAGTTTTCGCTTCCAACAATCAAGTATCAAATTGAATAATCGTTTTGACCACCTCTTGAACCATGGCGGAGATGGATAAATTGGCCACGCCGACCACGATGTTATCGCAATGGCTGAGCGGAACCATTATTCTTTTGGCCTTACTTTGCCCTATGGCCCGCGCCATCCGCGGCGTGATCTCGCCGAAAAGGGCATCGGCGATGACCATCCCAATCGGGCCGACGATAATATCGGCGTTTCGACAGCCGACCACCACGGCATTTTCGCCGGTAGCCGCATAGTCGGCTCCGGCTTTCAGCATGGCGGCGGTGGCCGTACTGTTGGTCCCGACCGCGGTGACCACCGCGTTGGGAATATTTTGCTTGATCGCCGCAACCAGTTGTTTGCCAATCCCGCCGCCCTGGGCATCAATCACTAAAATCTTCATAACCTTCTCCATGCACAACACCCAAACTATTATATTATTTCTGAAGGTAGACCATCCGAAGCTGGAACCGGCGGGCAAACAGATCCTTTTGAAGACACAGAACAAAAGCCGCCGCCAAGCTTTTACTGCTTAAACTCGTACTTGTAACCGCTGATCTTCTCAATCTGCTCGATTCGCCTTGCCATTGAAGGATGCGTCTGGAACCTTTCATCCAGTTTTTTAAGCTTAGTCACCATATGGTTCAATCTCCCCAGCTTCAGAAGGGCGTTGATCATCACTTCCGGTTTGATCCCAATTTCAAGCGCAAATTCATCCGCCTTCTTTTCTTGGCTCCGGTAGTACTGCAAGAGGCCAAGGGAGATATAGAGAAGAAAGGGCCCCAGGAGAATGGCCAAACCCAAGTATATATTGATCTCCTTTCCGGTGGCTTTTTCGTACCAATCCAGCAGAGATCCCACCAAAACAACCTCGGCTATCCCCCCAACAAGATACAACAAGCGTTTGAAGAGATGTTTATGTTTAAGGTGTCCAATTTCATGGGCAATGGTCGCCTCAATCTCGCCGGGTTCGGCGTTTTCCAGATAATAGTCGCCAATAAAAACCTTTGGTTTTACCAAGCCCACGACCAGCGCATTGGCGACCTTCTTTTCCTTGGTCGGCCACTGGTAGAACTGCGCCGGCTTTATTCCCGCTTTCGCAAAGAGTTGGTTGAGGCGTTCCCTTAATCCGGCATCCTCTAAAGCGCTCGCCTTTAATATCTTTGGATAGAAAAAGGGGAGGATTAGATTGAAGAGAAACATCATCCCAATTGGAATGGCAGCCGTAAGCATGCCCGCCACAACATCGCTTTCGACTTTGATTTCATCCGCGAAAAGCATCATGGTTCCGATCAACCCGGCCGGTCCCAAGAATAACAAAAAAGTTAAGGCCAGATCCCTAACTTGATTAAACAAGGATTGGGTTGTTCCTCTGATCCGCTGATAAGTTTTATTGATGATTAACAATTGCCCAATGTTGATAACCATCAAAAAGACAAAAGAGGCGACCGTCATAAAAACAATCCGCCCGGCCTTCCCATAACGGGTAGAATACTTCACGACCAAAAACTCCATCGCGACAATGGTGATGATCTGCAGGACAACTAGGAAGTATTGGTTATAGATCCGCAGTTTATTCACCGCTTCTTCCGGGGAATTGGTCTTATGATAAACTTTTAATACAGCCCGTTTGACCAAAAACTCGGCCCCGTAGTTGATGATGATCAAGAACAAAACCAATGAAAGCCTTACTCCATTAGGCAGACCGGAGATGATCAAACTGACCAGTTTATCCACGCCGCATCCCCCTTCAACCTTCCGGTAAACCCCGCCCAGGAACCGTGGTTGACCCCAAAGATCCTTTGGTAAAGACGCCCCGTTTCAAACTTCCGCTCCTGACCTAGCGCAGGCGACCGCCAGCCTGGACAGAGCACTTATGCCAATTTTATACTAAACTCTGCCAAACAATCAATCCCTTTCCATGTTGCCTATGATAAAACCCACATAAAAAAGCCCGGAACTCTACCCAACTGGCCGGCTCTTCCGGGAGTTTTACGTAGTCATCATAGGTGTATTCGCCTAAACACACGTATTTCATAAAAGAAACGAGGCTGTCGAAGAAGACAGCCACATTTCGTATATTTCCCCTAATATAAATACTTCTTTAGCTGCTCATAAAAGTTTTCACGTGTTCCCGCCATAACTATAATAACTACTATATCATCATCTTTTTCGGCAATTCTGTATGCGACCTCGTATTGAACTCCCCGGTAATTCACGTCGTATCCATAAATACCCGATAGATCGCCTTTCTTTGGTGTGCCTTTAAATGGATCTTGACGGATCTCCTTAATCGCTTCATAAAAAGCGTCCTTTAAGCCTGCTTCTTTGATTTTCTTAAAGTACCGTTCAGAAGGGGGTAAAAAAGCAATCGGGTACATTTTAGTCCTCTCTGCCGAAGATCTCAGCTACTTTAGAACTTCCATCATCTGTTATCTTTGCAGCGAGTTCATCTGCTTCCTCGATCATCTTCTCGACCGCTTTGCGGAATCCTCCGGTTGCCTCTTTAAATTTTGCCACAAGTTCTTCACCTTGAAACCCCTGCTTAACGAGGTCATGCAGGATTTCCACGGCAAATGTTTCATCAATATCATGCACGGGCTTAATTATCAAAGCGCCATCCTTTACGAAGCATTCGACTTCGGAACCAATACCCAGTTCCTCATAGAACTGCAAAGGTATAGTTATTTGCCTTTTTGGCGAAACATTAATCCTCTTTTTTTGCAAGGCCACTCTCTCCATTAAGGAAGTGTTTTCTACAGCCATATTATATGCCTCCCTATGGATTCTATCTAAGAAATTTAAGAGCTTTATTCTTTGTTCATCTTTATTTTTGTTTCTTTGTTTCTTTGCAGGTTTATTATACTCCATTTCAGGATTTTATACAACACCTTATAAAATAAACTCGCCCATAATAAAAATCCGGCCTGATCATGTCAAGGCCGGATTTCACGGTTTTTATCCAAGGCCCGCAAAACTTGCGTGTATGTGCTGTTAAACCCAATTGTATTCTATCATCAATACTGGTATGGCTTAGTAATCCCTATTTACGCCTTGGTCAATACGTCTCTGTTCTTGAACCCAAGCAAACCGATGCCCGCCAACAACGCTGAAATACAGACGAAGGAAAGCAGCGGAATCAACGGCAGATTGGCAAGATCAATGGTATAGTGCGCAAAGGTAAACGGTGAAATTTGCAGCAGGTACCAGTCGACGAGCTGTGCTTCCCAGCCCAGTTCCAGCAGGATAAAGGCTAACCAGAGCATCCAGGAGAGAAATGTAATACGCGGCCAGAAGCCATACAAAAGAGCAGTAAAACCTAGCAGGATCCAGACAGGGGGAGTTTTTGCCATGTTCATACGTAAAATACTCCAGAAGCCGTCCTTTAAATCACCGGTCATCAACCCGTAAACGAGTCCCCCGGCCATCCCCATGGCAAGCAACAAGGCCGCAGAACATAGGGCGGCTACGATTAGGTGGCTGCTCATCCAGTGGATCCGGCTGACCTTTTTATCCACGATTAACTCAGCCCGGCCTTGGTTTTCTTCCATTTTGATGCGTAGCACTGCAGTGATGGCATAAGCCGCCACTACAAGTGAGGCAAGATAGATGGCTATGCTGATAAAGACATAACCCAGGCCCGCCTGCCCGGTCCAATCGACGCCGCCAAGGCTGGACAGCCAACCGCTTATCCCTCCCGATCGGGCTAAACCGGGCGAGAGGGCGGAAAACACAACTATATATAATAGTATACAGATCATCCAGCCGAAGAAGCTTTTCTTATGCAGTCTCCAGGCCAAGGCCAGCGGGGTCGAGAAATTCGGTGATGCTTCCGCCGGTCCCGGACGGGACGGCAGAACCCCTGCTCCCAGATCTCTGCGGGTGGTTAACACATAGGAACCAAGGACAGGTACAATTGCAATTAAAATAAAGGATAGCAATGGCCAGCCGTAATTTCCGGCAAAAGGCCTGGTTACCCGCTGCCACGCCATGGGACTAAGCCATTTTATTACGCTATCGCCGCCTACCACATTATTTATGATCATCAGTATAACCCCCAGTCCGGCGACGGCAATCCCAATCCCTCTGGCGCTTCCGCTGTTTTCCCGAAGCTGAACCCCTAAAGCGCCGATGCCGGCAAAAAAACACCCCACAACGGACATGGTGGCGCCAAAAACAAATGAACCGGCTGTTTCTCCCCCAAGGGCAATTATACTCAAGGCAATCAATACTCCAGACAGCAAATTCCCGATGATCGTTATGAGCAAGGCTGCCGTCAAAGTGGCGTAAGGTCCAACTTCGTAGGCGCGAATCAGTTCACTGCGACCGCTTTCTTCATCCGTGCGGGTATGACGAACAACGGTGAGCAGGCTACCAATGGCCAAAACTAGAGCCAGTTGGGAACTACCCCGCCACACGATCGCCCCGGGAAGGTCAAAAGACATAACCGGCCCAAGAAGCGCCGAAACCAATGGATCGTGATGAAATTCCTTTAAAACACGATCCATTCCTTGATCGGCCATAGCGGTAAAAGTAACGGCGACAAACAGCCCCAGGGCTACAGGAAGAAAGATCCAGAGCGGGAGTAAAAAACGATCCCGGCGCAGAAATAGTTTGAAAAGGGTTCCGGTGCCTACAAATCCATTACGTTTCATCTTATGCTTCCTCCTCGTCACGAAGATCATCTCCATAGTGGCGCATGAACAACTCTTCTAAACTGGGCGGTTCAACCCTTAAATCTTTGATCCCGAGGGGTAGGAGGAAGCGCAGAATCTCCGTCATGCCATGAGCATCAGCCGAAAACCGGTATTTGCGGCCATCTTGAACCACATCATAAATTCCAGGGACCGCACTCAAACCTTTTGCCTCTTGCTCAGTGGTTACACTTACGGTAGTACGGGTAAGATGCCGAAGTTCATGTAAAGCTCCTGTTTCGACGATCTGCCCTTGCCGAATAATACTTACCCGGTCACAAAGGGACTCTACTTCGGAAAGAATATGACTTGATAGAAATACGGTTTTGCCAGCTTTCTTTAATTCCGCTACGCATTCCTGAAAGACCATTTCCATTAGGGGATCCAGTCCTGAAGTAGGTTCATCCAGAAGATACAGCTCTGCCTCGCAAGAAAAGGCAGCAACCAAAGCCACCTTCTGGCGGTTCCCTTTGGAATAGGTCCTACTTTTCTTGGTTGGATCAAGCTGGAAGCGTTCCAAAAGGCGCTTTTTTCGGGAAACGTTAAGTCCTCCGTGCAGCCGGCCAAGGAGGTCAATGATCTCCCCGCCACTAAGATCCGGCCAGAGGGTAACATCACCGGGCACGTAGGCCAACCGGCGATGGATCTGCACTGCATGCTTCCACGGATCTTGGCCAAGGACGGTAACTTCTCCCGCCGTTTTCTGCAAAATTCCCAGCAAAATCCGGATCGTTGTCGATTTTCCAGCACCATTGGGACCGATAAATCCGTGCACTTCCCCTTGTTCCACGGTAAGATTAATGCCCTTTAGCGCCTTAGTCTTGCCAAAGGACTTAGTCAGATTTTGAATGTGAATTGCCTTCATCAATCTTCCCTCGTTTTATAGTTTTGAATAATATTTATCTAAAACTATAATATATTACGGTAAACCTTTTGTCAATAAGTTTTATAGTTTTATATTGACTGACTACAAAACCTTTAGTACGATAGAGATGAGGTGAACTCGATGAATGGATTTGAACGTCGTACCGAGCGAAAAAAAGAGAAAATCCGTACCGCTGCTTTGGAGCTTTTCTGCACATATGGTACGGATAAAACTAATATAAATGAAATTGCCCAAAAGGCCGGAGTTTCCCCGGCCAGTATATATAATTATTTTGGCAGCAAAAAAGGGCTTATGAAAGATGTTATTATCAACTTATTGGAAAGGAGTTGGAAAACAAGAAAGGAATTATGCGAAAGTGACCTGCCCTTTCCGGAATTACTAAAGCGCCTAACATCAATGAAAAACGAGTTTTTTGATCAAATCGACCTCAATAGTTTTTGGGCTTTGATCAACGCCAACCCGGAGGTCAAGAAGGTAATTGATGACTTTAATAAAACTAGATACCCATATATTGTAAGTAAATTCCTGGAAAAAGGCCGCCGGGAAGGATATATACGTAAAGAGATCTCCCTTGAGGCCGCCATGATCTACTTGACCATGTATCAAGAGGTGCTTATAAAATCCGAAATGCAAAAAAAGACCAATAACAAAATAATAAAAGAATTACTGGATTTAATGCTCTATGGCCTGGCTGGAAAGGCTATTGAGGATAAAACTGAGTAAGAAAACTATATAAATCTATATTGTGGAACAATTAAAGGGGACGAAATGGTCACTTCGTCCCCTATCCTTAATCTTCTTTTATGGACAAACTATAAATTATGCTTAAATCGATTTTATGAAGAGATCAACTTTTGTTCAAGGGGAAAATTCCCTTAAAAAGGATAACTCAAGTCCACAACGATGGAAGTGGTATTTGGCTCGCTATTACTCAAGTAAAAAAACAAACCGAGGTCCAGATCAATATTCCCGGGGAGGGTATTTTGGTAGCTGGGGATGAGCATATACTTGCTCTCCTCCGGATTGGCCACGGCCGTTAAGGCCACTGCGGAAAAGTCATCGATGGGATAAGCTAGAGAACCGGTGAAAAGATTGGTTCTTTCCGTGCCGCCTCCCATCGACATAAACGGGCCGAGCACCTGGAGGAGATTAATACCGTCCAGGAGCAAATACTCCGCTTGCATGGTCAGCTTGCCGTAGTAGCCGATCTTGTAACTGTAGTCTGCCCCCAATAAATAACTGCTGCTGTTTTCGCCCCCCTCGCCAAAATAACGGCCAAAGGCGCCGTAGACCCCCAAATCGCCCAGATCACCTTTGAACGTAAAGGCCGCCCGCTGCCGGGGAAGAGGGGGCAAGGAGATTAGCCCGTGGGCCCCATCTTCGTGTCCATTGGCGCCGGCCGCCGGTTCTTGCACATAAATGACGGTCAAGTCGTAACCTTTAACCCCGAACCGGCCCCTGACCCCCCATTTCCGCTTCTCCGGATCCACAGTAAAACCGGCGGGGAAAGAGGCCACCAGCGTAAGGCCGGAGTTCCAGTTCAAGGGGATGTAGGCTTCAATGGCATCGGTAAATTTACGATCATGCTCTTCTTCCAAAGCCTCGGCGCCAATAGTGTAGTCGACCGGGTTCAACATCGCTCCAAAGGACCAGGAGACCGGTTGCCGGCCGACCGTCAAATGAAAGCGGGAAAAACGCCGTTTCAAGTAAAGTTTTTTCGTGAAATAGGTAGAATCTTTCCCGGCCAGCAAACCCTGGAGGGGTGAACCGACCCGGAAGGCGTAACAAAGCTCCGCCTCCCCCAATGGGGGCAGATACAGCTCCAGATCCAACCGATCGGTTAGTTCATCGAGAAAGTCCCCGTTTTCAAGCCAGGTTCCGCCGTAAACAACCTCAGCCTTACCCCCAACCTCAACCGCCAACGCCTGGGTCGCCGTTAAAAACCCGCTTAGTATAAGGAATAAAACTATTAATACCCGGCGCACCGGAAAACCTCCTTCCCGTGACTCGTTGCGCAGCGCGGATTCGTCACTCGTCGCTGGTCGCTCATCACTCTTCACTCGTGTACAAGTAAGCCGTTGGCGCAAAACGCCTAAACAAGAAACCCAGCCCGGCGCCCTACCCCAGCGCGCCGGGGAGCATCCTTGCCGGATTGCCGGCAGCTTTACCCGCAAATCCAACTCGCGGCATTAGGAGCGAGCAGGGCAAGGCGCGAGGGAGAACGGCCCTACCGCAAATTCTCCAGGGTAAAGGTCCCCGCCGGGATCTGTGGGTTAAACTCGATCTCCTTAATAATAAACTCGGTCCGGGTATCTTTCCGCAGCTTATCCTCCATCACTGCCTCCATCGGGTACCAGCGGTCTTCGATCTTCTCAACCTTCGTGACCGTCATCACTTTCAGCAACCGCCCGCTCCGCGCGTATAACTCCTCTTTCAACCCGACAAACCGCTCTTTGTCCACCCATGATTTCCGCCGGTAGTAGGAGACCTCTTTCCCGGGGGCTGCCGTCCCCTCCAAGACATAGCAGGGGCGCCCGTCAATCGTTTCTTCACCGATTAATTCAAAGTTATATAAGTCGATCAGCTTATCAGCTTCCATCATATCCTGGTAGGAAAAATCGCTGCCCATGATCCCCTGGTTCAACATGTGCCCGGAGATCTTCACCAAGTCCTCGGCATCGGGGAAGAACATCCAGAGGTCGTCCCCGCGTTTCAAGAACTTCGCGCCCCGGTCCCGCGGGTTGGTGAAAACAACCAAACCATTATCAACATGGGCATAAGAGGTCATGGTTTTAACGATCCGCCGGTTGCGG
>JAAYMP010000209.1 GCA_012521315.1 Bacillota bacterium | reverse complement strand
CTCCCGGCTAGACCAAAGGGTTGGAAACGGTCCCCCGGCTTCCGCGGCCGCACGTACAGGGGGAGGACCAGCTGGTCGGGATCGAAGTAGAATTCGTTCGGCGTTACCGTGTTCCAGTCGGCCGGGAGTGCTTCCACCGGCAGGAACCGGCATTCAACCTCTCCAATTTGGGCCGGCAAAACGGTGACGCCGGGGACCGCCAGCGCCAGTCGTTCCCATTGTCGCCGCGCTTCTCCTTGGGTGCGGTCGGACGAGGCCACTTCGGCCGGGCCAAGCCAGACCGCCTGGTTTTCTTTTAACGCCATCAAGCCGCCGGGCAGGTTAACCCGCTTCCCTTCCGGCGCGTCAAAGAGCCCGACAAAAGCTTCGGAATGGGCAAACTCCAGGTATGAATCGGTTTTGGCCAACGAAAAAAAAAGCCAACGAAAGAGGAGCCTTTGCAAGGCGGGGAACAACGTCCGCCAAGCCGCCACCGGCACCAAATAACCTCCGCGGTGATTGGGGGTTAACCGCCCGTCCGGTTGGAGCAGCCCCCAGCGGCCCAAGATCTCCCGCCCGAGCGCGGTCCCGACTTCAACCCATTCGCGACAGATGAGGGCGGTCTCTCTTAACCTTCCTCGAAGGCCCGGCTGATATTCCTCTTCAAGATAGGGGAGTAAATAATGGCGCAGGCGGTTGCGAAGATACACCGGCTTTTGGTTGGAAGCATCTTCCGCCCATGACAGGTTTCGCCCGCGCGCATAAGCCAATATCTCCTCCCGCCCGACTTCAAGCAACGGCCGGACGTAACGGTCCCGCACCGGCGGGATTCCGGCCAAACCCTCCCGCCCCGCCCCCGCCAAAAAACGCATTAAAACCGTTTCCACCTGGTCGTCGGCGTGGTGGCCCAAGGCGATTTTCCCGTAGCCGTGCTGGTCGGCGGTGAGCGCCAGCAGGCGGTACCGCTCCTGGCGGGCCGCCTCCTGCAACGAATGACGGCCTTTCGCGGTCAAGAGATCAAAGGCCGGACGGACCGTATAACAAGGCAGGCCGTGGACGGCGGCGTAACGGGCGACCAGCGCCGCTTCCGCGTCGGCCTCCGGGCGCAGCCCGTGGTTCATATGGAAGACCGCCAACTGCAACCGGAGCGGCAGGCGGACCAGGACGGTCAGGAGGACCATCGAGTCAACCCCGCCGGAAACCGCGACCAAAACCTTCTCGCCGGCGGAAAACATCCGGTAGCGTTGGATCGTTGCCAACACTCGCTTTTCAAAGGCGTCCATTCCTTCACCTTCATCAAAAGAAACGTCTCTTCCCTCAATAAGTTTCGCATTGCCTCTTTATTATCCTGTTAAAGTTTGAATAAAAAAGATGCTTGTTATAATCGATCAAGCTAATTCGCTTTATTTGACCCCGGGCCCGCCCGATCCCAACGGGCCCCGCGCACCGGAACCGGCCACCACCCGGAGGGCGGGAACCCGCGAAAGCCCGGCGGGCGCCGAGACCCGCCGGAGCCCGGAACGGACCGGAACCCGCGGGAGCCCGCCGTCCGCCGGCGCCCGCCGGCGCCTGCCGCCTACAATTTGCAAGACAATAATCGACAGGTCATCATTGATCTCCCCATTCGCTTCAATCCAAGCCAATTCCAGTAGATACCGGCTGAGGGGTTCCGCCGCGGTTTCTTTACTCCGCTTCAATGCTTTCAGAATCCAGTCTTCCTTGGCCGGGCTGAGCAACGCCGCCCCGTCGCTGACCATAACTACCAGATCGCCGTCGTCCAAAAAGTCCCGGTAATATTCGGGGTCAACCCGCGGGACAATCCCCATCGGCAAGGAAGCGGAACGGATCACCTGTACTTCCCGGCCTTTTTTCACATAAGTAGGGGCCGAACCGACCTTAAAAAGCTCAACTTCACCCGTGATGCGGTCAAAAAGCAGGAGATCCAGGGTGGTAAACTCCTCTTCGGGGGTGGCCAGCAGCAGGAGGGAGTTCAAACTTTGCAGGGCGAAACTTTTTTCAAAGCCGGCCACCAACATCTCTTCCATTAACTTTATTGCCGCGCGGCTAATCCGGGCGGCGGCTGTCCCCACGCCCATCCCGTCGCTGAGCAGCGCCAAAAATAGATCTTCCCGGATTAACCGCATCCGCTGCGAATCGCCGGACACCTGGTTTCCCTTTTTCGGGACTTGCGCTACCGTGGGACGGACATCGTACTCCGGTTCCGGAGCCAAACAAAAGAGGCAGCGCCCCTCGCCCGCCCGGCCACATTCACCGCTGGTAACGGCCAACCGCCAGCCCAAAGTCTTCGCCAAAAGGGGGGCAACCACCAAGCGGCATTCCTGGGCCCCACCGCATGAGCGCTTCTCCACCAGCAAACGGGTCCGCCCGTAATTCCCCCCGGGCACGATGCTGATCCGGGCCCCCGCCACCCCGGCTTTCCGCAAAGTACGGCTCAGTTTCTGTTCGCTTTCCGGAACACAATCCAAGTTGATCGCCGCCGTTTCCGCCATCTGGTTCAAGATCCCGGCCACCCCGGTCAGACGTTCGGCCAGAAAAATTTGGGCCTCGGCATAGCGGCGCCGCCAATAATGGCCTGTCCTTTCCTGCTCCATCACCAGATTGACGGTGGTCAGGAGGGATTCTTTCTTCAAACACTCCTCCGCCAAATGCCCCTTCAGGTGCGTAAGATTGACTTTGACCCCCATCTCTATCCAACCGAGCAAGGTGAAAAGCTCCCGGTAGGTTTGGTAGAACCGTTCTTTCCAACAGTAATCATATCTGGAACAGGACTGGCAGTTCTGGTCGGCAATCTCCTGAAAGACGGCAAAGACTTCCTCCTCTCCGGTATCGGCTTCCTCGGCCGGTCCCGGTTTGAAGGTCCGGCCCAACTCCCGGAAGAAGGTCCCCAGTCCCCGCAAGCGGGAGGCTGTTTCGGCCCACAGGAGGTTTTTAGGGTTGTCGGTCACCGTCTCCGCCACTGCCGCAGTGAGTCGTTTTTCCCAACGCCCCAAGGTCGTGGCGGGGAGAACCAAAAAGACTAAAAGGGCCACCAGCCCCTGCCCCAAGTCGGCCCACAGTGTGGGGTCCTGCCGCCACAGAACGGCGCAGACCATAGTCGGCAACAGAACAGCCGGTACCGCCCGCCCTTTGCCATCAACCGGGAGAAAGGCGATTAACAAACTACTCCCCCCAACCCAGGGGAG
>JAAYMP010000251.1 GCA_012521315.1 Bacillota bacterium | reverse complement strand
TGGTCTGATTTTAACCACGACGAAATCCTTGAGAAATACCCTGAAACCAAGATTTCAATCCCATTTTGGTCTGATTTTAACTGGTTTCTTCATAAAAAAAATAAACCCAGACAATATCATTTCAATCCCATTTTGGTCTGATTTTAACTGCGAGACTGGTACGAGAGAGAGTTAGATCTTTTCGAATTTCAATCCCATTTTGGTCTGATTTTAACTCGCATCATTGTATGACAATGAACTTGATACTTTGTCGATTTCAATCCCATTTTGGTCTGATTTTAACAGGCTGGTTTTCCCTGTCTGCGCGTCTCCGTAGAGTATTTCAATCCCATTTTGGTCTGATTTTAACGTGTGCGTTGCGGGCAGCCTCGACCCCCGTCTCGGATTTCAATCCCATTTTGGTCTGATTTTAACTATACTATAGACGATAAAGAATACTCCACACTACAGAGATTTCAATCCCATTTTGGTCTGATTTTAACCGTTTTCTTCTCACCAGCCCACTCAGCATCAGTACTGATTTCAATCCCATTTTGGTCTGATTTTAACCACGAGGGGAGAAAATACCTCACAGTGATCCTGAAAACAAATGAATTTCAATCCCATTTTGGTCTGATTTTAACACATATATGACCTTACGACAAGAGAATTAGATTACTTAAATTTCAATCCCATTTTGGTCTGATTTTAACAGGGTCATTGTACCCGCCGTTCCAGCGTCGAAAACCAATTTCAATCCCATTTTGGTCTGATTTTAACAAGAAACGGCGGAATATGACCATGTCATTCCACTTGATTTCAATCCCATTTTGGTCTGATTTTAACAAGGATGTTCCAGGCCAGACTGGAGAGGTATCTTTCGATTTCAATCCCATTTTGGTCTGATTTTAACCTCGTGAAACGGTATAATCTCCGGCTTTCCAGTGATATTTCAATCCCATTTTGGTCTGATTTTAACTATCTAATTACATACAACTACAGACCGTTATCTAAGCGATATTTCAATCCCATTTTGGTCTGATTTTAACCTGTCAGTAACCTAGGAGGTGATTGACATGGAGTGGAATTTCAATCCCATTTTGGTCTGATTTTAACTCACCATCCTCCACCACACCCTCCAAGACCAGGAAGGATGGGAGGAGACAATAGAAAAGATCTTCCTGAGCAAAGACTCAGAGAAAGCGAGGAGGATCCTCCAGGAATACCTAGGAGGACTGGACAAGGAGGTGAAAGAAAAACTAGTAGAGGACGTGCGCAGAAAACTTGAAGAAAAAATCCTAGACCTCCTCTAGGGGGGACACCACCACCCCCAAAAGGGCGTTTCCCCAATTTGGGGGTGTTTCTTTCTATTTTTTTCTGTTTTCCCCGGCGTTTTCTTTCCCCGATCTGGTGTTCTTCAGGCGGAGATGGCAGTGGTGTCATGGAAAACAGAAACAGACATGGAAACAGACACAGAGACAGGAACAAAGAAAGGAACAGGAACAGGCACAGAAAAAGAAAAAGAAGAGAAGAGCTAACTAATCAAGTACTTCATCGAGAGTGAAGTACTTCCTCTCGAAGGCCTCGACGACCTCGTCGAGCGCCCTCCATGGGCTGTACTGGAGGAGCCCTTGGAACTCCTCCTCCGCTTCGGGATCTGCGGAGGCGATGCAACGCACCGCCTCCTCCGTCCAATAGGCTGCACGGGCCTTCGCAGTCTTCCGGAGGGCGATGATCAGGGCTGCGGCAGCGGCCTTGAGCCACAGGTCCCTGTTTCCCTCTGCCTCAGCATCAAGGCAGAGGTCTTCAAAGATATCCACCATTCCCATCTTATTCACCTCCTTGGGTTTTTAGGTCGTGGAGGGTGTCCTCCACGATCCTCCTCAGGTCAGGGATCCATGAGGCCGCTACAAGGGCCTCCACGTCTGATAGGACGTAGTCGTCCCGTTCCTCTGGGTTCAGACAGGTGAACTCGGCGATTGGTTCTG
>JAAYMP010000208.1 GCA_012521315.1 Bacillota bacterium | reverse complement strand
TTCAGCCCCATCATCTCACTCCTTTATTCGGTAGCTTAAACATGGCAAGAACATTGCTGATACTCCTAGTCTCATCTTAGCTCATCTTTTCCTTTGGGACAATGGTAAATAAGCAAGAACACTTTGCCAATTAAATGATATACCCGATCACCAACGGTTTCACCGGCGGCGACGTCGGGGTAAGTTGCACCGCGGCTAATACATCCGCCGCCCCGCTGGCCGCTTCCCCGGCCGAACGGGCATAGACTTTGGCAATCTCCTCGCCCGCTTCAACCCAGTCTCCGAGCTTCTTTTCGATCACCAAACCAACACTGTGGTCAATCGGGTCTTCTTTCCGCGCCCGCCCGGCCCCCAACCGCATCGAGATCAGGCCCAGGGTTTCCGTGGCCCACTTGGCCACAAAACCCGCCTGCGGGCTTTTGACCCCAACCACATGGGCGGCCAGCGGCAAGCGCTCCGGCTCGTCGACAATCCGGGGGTCACCACCCTGGCCTTCTATCCAGCGGCTAAAGGTACGCAAGCCGTCGCCGCTGGTAATTAGCGCTTGCAGTTTGGCTTTGGCCACCGCCGCCTCTTTTTCCGCCCCGGCCAAAACCATCATCTGGGCCCCAAGGACCAGGGACAACTCCTCCAGATCGGCCGGGCCTTCACCCCGCAGGGTGGCAATGGCCTCCCTGACTTCCAAAGCGTTACCGATGGCCTTCCCCAGCGGCTGGTCCATGTTGGAAAGGACCGCCACCGTCTTCCGGCCGGCGTTTTTGCCAATGGCGACCATCAGTTCGGCCAGTTTCTCCGCTTCTTCTTTTGTTTTTAGAAAAGCGCCATCGCCCACCTTCACATCCAAAACGAAACCATCGGCCCCCCCGGCCAACTTTTTACTCATGATACTGGTGGCAATCAGAGGAATACTGGCTACGGTTCCCGTCACATCCCGGAGCGCGTAAAGGCGTTTGTCCGCCGGGACCAGATTCCCGGTTTGCCCGACCAGGCCGACCCCGGCCTTTTTGACCTGGGCAAACAGTTGGTCAAGGCTAAGTTCCGTCCGGAAACCGGGGATCGATTCCAGTTTGTCGATGGTTCCCCCGGTATGGCCCAGTCCCCGTCCGGACATTTTACAGACCGGGATCCCGGCCGCCGCCACCAGCGGAGCCACCACCAGCGAAGTTTTATCCCCCACGCCGCCGGTCGAGTGTTTATCAATCTTCAACCCCGGCAAGGGTGAAAGGTCAACCTGGTCCCCCGTGGCGGCCATCCGCACCGCCAGGTCCCACGCTTCCCGCGGGGTCATCCCTTGGAAATAAACCGCCATACACCAAGCCGCCAGTTGATAATCGGGAATCCTCCCGTCGACGATCCCCCGGACGATAAAGTCGATCTCTTCGGGCGTATGTTCCAGACCATCCCGTTTCCGGCTGATCACGTCTACCATCCGCACTTTGCTCCCCCCTCTCGCGACGCGCGCGTTTTTTTAAGACCATCCGGTCGCCGCATCCAATCATCAATTCTTTTTTTACCTCTTAAAACCTTTCGCCGTCTTTCTTAGATATCTGCCGTTAGGACCATTTCCTGGAAGAAACTGCTCCCCTTTGTCCAGCCGGTGATCCCGAAGAGATCGGCTAGCGTTGCGGAGACGTCGGTAAAGGAAGTCCGTACGCCCAAGGCAACGCCCGGCCGCACCGTGGGGCCGGTCACCAACAAAGGAACATATTCCCGGGAATGGTCGGTGCTGGGCGTGGTCGGGTCACCCCCGTGGTCGGCAGTAATGATCAAAACATCCTCCGGGCGAAGCTGCGCGGCGACTTTTTCCAGATAACCGTCGGCGGTGGTCAGCGCGGCGGCAAATCCTTCCGGATCGTTCCGGTGGCCGTACAGGCTGTCAAAATCAATACAGTTGGCAAAGACCAGGGCTGGTCCGTCGAGCGTGGTGCCCAACGTCAACAGTTGTTGCAAAGTACCGATGTTATCACCCGTATGATAGCTGGCGGTCAGACCCCGCCCGCTGAAGATATCCTCGATTTTACCCACCCCGACCACGGCAATGCCACTGGCGGCCAGCCGGTCCAGGATCGTCTCTTCCGGCGGTGCCACGGAAAAATCCCGCCGCCGTTTCGTCCGGGTGAAGGAACCGGGCCGGCCGGTAAACGGCCGCGCAATCACCCGCGCCACCTGATGTTCTCCCCGCAGCAGCTCCCGGGCGGTTGCACAGATCCGGTACAACTCGTCGATGGGGATGATCTCCTCATGGGCGGCGATCTGAAACACACTGTCGGCCGAAGTGTAAACGATCGGTTTACCGGTCGCCAGATGCTCCGGCCCGTACTCTTCAATAATCTCCGTGCCGGAAGCCGCTTTATTGCCCAGCACGCCCCGGCCGATGGCCTTGGTAAAGGGGGCAATAATCGCTTCCGGAAAGCCGTCGGGATACACTGGAAACGGCCGGTCCAAAACCACCCCGGTCAACTCCCAATGGCCGGTAATCGTATCTTTACCGGCGGAAGCTTCGGCCATTTTCCCGTACGCCCCCCGCGGGTTTTCCACCGCGGGGACCCCCGGTAAAGTTTCGATCCGGCCCAGACCCAAGGCGGCCAGGAAGGGTACCCGGAGCCCCCCCACCTTCGCCGCCATATTCCCCAAGGTGTTACTGCCTTCATCGCCATAACGAACGGCATCGGGCAAAGCCCCGATCCCGACCCCATCCAAAACCACAAGAAAAACACGGCGTTTCCTCATCGTTAAAACCTCCAGCCATGAAAAGAGCGGATTCGTGAATAAAATCACCAAGGATCACCCGAAGGTGATCCTTCCCTTTTACAGTTCGCGGATGCGCGCCGCTTTACCCGACCGTTTACGTAGATAGTATAGTTTCGCCCGGCGTACTCTTCCTCTTCTCACCACTTCAATCTTGGCGATCATCGGCGAATGGACCGGGAAGATCCTTTCCACCCCAACCCCGCCGGAAATCTTCCGTACCGTAAAGGTCTCGCGGAGGCCCCCATTCGCCCGGGCGATCACCACACCTTCAAAGACCTGAATTCTTTCCCGTTCTCCCTCCACAACTTTATGGTGAACCCGGACCGTATCGCCGGGGCCGAAGACCGGGAGATCTTTCTTCAATTGTTCCTGTTCGACCAGATCAATCAGGTTCATCGTTATTCCCTCCCTTCACTCGCAAGATCAGGCTGCCCGTCTTCCCGAGCAAGTCGGTTATTCTCGATCAATTCCTTTTCTTCCGCGGTCAAGGCCAATTGCGCCAGTAAATCCGGGCGCCGGCGGGCTGTCCGGAGCAGAGCCTGCGCACGCCGCCACCGGGCAATTCTCTCGTGGTCCCCGGAGAGAAGAATCTCCGGCACCTTCAGACCGCGGAAATCCGCTGGTTTCGTATACTGAGGATAGTCAAGGATGCCTTCGGGCCCGCTGAACGAATCCATCCTTGCCGCGTCCGGGTCGCCAAGCACCCCCGGCAGCAGCCGGATAATCGCCTCCGCCATCACCATCGCCGGGAGTTCGCCCCCGGTCAGGATATAATCGCCGATGGACAACTCACGGTCGGCCAGCGTCCGGATGCGTTCGTCATAACCCTCATAGTGCCCGCAGATAAAGACCAAATGGGGCCGGGCGCTTAATTCAACCGCAATCCGCTGGTGAAAGAGCTCTCCCTGCGGCGTGGTGAGGATAATATAAGGTTGAGTGGCCGCTTGCGCCTGGATCGCCTCCACCGCCTTAAAGACCGGTTCCGGTTTTAAGATCATCCCCGGCCCGCCCCCGTAGGGCGTATCATCCACGGTGGCATGACGGTCTTCGGCATACATGCGGAAATTAATCGTCTCCAGCTTAACCAGCCCACTATCCTGCGCCCGTTTGATCATGCTGTGGGCAAAAGGGCCGGCAAACATCTCCGGAAATAAGGTTAAAAACTGGATTAACATCTCTCTTCTTCCTCATCCTCGTCCAGCAGTCCGGGCGGCAACTCCACCCGCATGATCCCCGCCTGCAGGTCAACAAAGCGGACAACAGACTTAAGGGCCGGGAGGAGAAACTCACCGTACTCCCCGCCCCGGATGACATAAACGTCATTCCCGCCGGTAAAAAGGACCTCCTTCACCTGGCCCAGGGGGTGGCCGGCCAGCGTCTCGACCTTCAACCCAAGCACCTGGTCAATGTAGAACCGGTCCGGCGGCAGCGGCGGCCTTTCCGCTTCCGGCAGCCACAAAAACGCGCCCCGGAGCGCTTCGCCGGCGGAAAGATCGTCAATTCCGCGAAACTTGACGACCACAAACCCTTTGAACGCGCGGGCTTTCTCCAGGAAGAGCGCTTTCGGGCCACGGTCGGTATAAACAAAGACCCGTTCCAACTCCAACCAACGTTCAAAGGTGTCGGTTAAAGACGCAACCTTGACTTCCCCTTTGTTTCCCTGGGTGGTCAAAACCTCGCCGACCGCGATCATACCCGGCGGCGGATTGCGCCAGGGATCGTGGGGGGAATGCTTTTTGTTCATTCCATCAATTCCACCATCACACGCTTATCCGCGGGAGCGCTGGCCCAGACCAAAGTCCGAATCGCCTTAATCACCCGGCCTTTACGCCCAATGATCTTCCCCAGATCTTCCTTGTTGACCGAAATCTCCAACAAAATGGTGTCATCCGTCTCTTCCCGGCGAACCTGAACATCCTCCGCGTGGTCAACCAAAGATTTGGCGATCAACTCCACCAGTTCTTTCAAGGTAACTCACACCCTTTCACTCCCCGACCGCCTCGGAACCAAGGACACCAGCCTTTTTTTCAACCTCTTGACAGGCTCCGACGGTTGTGCTCCTTGGCCCAACCAGTATAAGGCTTTTTCCTTATCTACCACTAATTCCGTCGGGTTGGCAATCGGGTTATAATGACCTAAAATCTCAATAAACCTCCCATCCCGCGGCGCACGGGAATCAGCCACCACAAACCGGTAAAAAGGACGTTTCTTCGCTCCCAACCGGGTTAGCCGAATCCGAACCATCTTCTCTCACCCCCTCGCGTTAGTTTCAATTATATAATATTGACCGGCCGGCTTACCAAAATGGCAACTTAGGCAGCCCGCCTTTGCCAATTTTCCCCAGTTGCTTCATCATTTTTTTACTCTGTTCAAACTGGTTGAGCAAACGGTTCACTTCCTGCACCGGCCGGCCGGAACCTTGGGCGATCCGCCGCCGCCGGCTGGCGTTGATGATCTGTGGCGCCCGCCGTTCCTGCGGCGTCATCGACTGGATGATCGCTTCAACGTGTTTCATCTCCTTCTCGTCAAGGACCAAACCTTGCAACTGCTTGGGCTTCAGGCCCGGCAGCATCCCGAGGAGTTGATCCAAAGGACCCATCTTTTGGACCTGGCGCATCTGATCCAAAAAATCTTCCAATGTAAACTCATCCTTTTGGATCTTTTTCATCAAGGCTTTCGCCTGCTCCGCTTCGACCGTTGCTTCGGCCTTTTCGATCAGGGTTAAAACGTCGCCCATCCCCAGAATGCGGGAGGCCAACCGCTCCGGGTGGAAGACCTCGATCCCGTCCAGTTTCTCTCCGCTGCCCACGAATTTGATTGGGCAGCCGGTGAGCTCCCGGATCGAAAGGGCGGCCCCGCCGCGGGTATCACTATCCAGTTTGGTCAGGATCAAACCGGTCAGGCCCAATTGGGCATTGAAGTTTTGGGCCACATTAACCGCATCCTGCCCGGTCATGGCATCAACCACCAGCAGGACCTCGACCGGGTCAACCGCCGCTTTGATCGCGGCTAGTTCACCCATGAGCTCTTCGTCAATATGCAAACGGCCGGCCGTGTCAATTAAGACGACATCCCTTTGGGTCTGGCGGGCCTTCTCCACACCGGCGGCGGCAATGGTCACCGGATCCCGTCCGGGGTCGCTAAACACCGGGACGCCAAGCTGCTCGCCAAGGACTTCCAGTTGTTTCACGGCCGCCGGCCGGTATATATCCGCCGCCACCAGCAAAGGCCGTCGCCCTTGTTTCTGGAGGTAACCGGCGAGTTTGCCGGCGGTGGTCGTCTTTCCCGCCCCTTGGAGACCGGCGAGCAGATATACGGAGGGGGACCGGTCGCCGGTCCTGAGCTTTTCCGCTTTCTCCCCCATCATGCCGGTCAGTTCCTGGTGGACAATCTTGATCACCATCTGCCCGGGGGTCAGGCTGTTGATCACTTCCTGGCCGACAGCCCGCTCCCGGACCCGGTTGATGAAATTCCGCACCACGCGAAAGTGAACATCGGCCTCCAGCAGGGCCAGCTTGACCTCGCGCAAGGCTTCGTCCACATCTTTCTCGCTCAATTTTCCTTTCCCGCGCAAACGACGGAAGGTATCCTGAAGTTTTTCCGACAGTGCTGAAAAAACCATCGTCTCTTCTCCGCTCCCCTTGCTCCCTAATGGTCCGCCCCGGTCGTCAGCAGTTCTCCTTCCATTTCCAGCTCCAGCACGGAAAGGAGACGGCTCAAGGCATTTTGGACCTGCGACAGGGCCTGCGCCACCCGGTCTTCAGCCGGAAGGACACCGGCCAGATGGCCAACGGCCTGCTTAACTGCTTCTACCGCCGCCAACTCCTGTAAATAGCGGTCGACCAACCCCAATTTACTCTCCCAGTCGCTGAGGAGTTTGGCCGTGCGTTGCAAAAGGTCGTGCACGGCCTGTCTGGTCGTGCCGACTTCCTCCGCGATCTCGGCCAGGGAAAGGTTTTCCAGATAATACAGGCCAAATACCCGTTGTTGTTTCTTGGTCAGTAAGCCACCGTAAAAATCATAGAGCAGGCCCATCCGCACCACATCGTCCATCCCGATGAGCCTCCTTGCTGACAAGTATATTTGCTTTACACCACCAATTAAGTATAAAGACCCGTGGTCGAAAAGTCAAGCCTTTTAAAAAAATAAACTGTCTCGGAAAAGACAGTTTATGAAGAACAACCAGATCTTTTTTCTTGTCTTTCTCAAGCGCGGCGCGCTCACGCCGAAACCGTAACCGAAGTAACCCGGAATCCTTTCTCCTTCAGCTTTTCAAGGAGTGCCTCGGGCTGGCGGGTATCGACCCGGAGGACAATCTCCCCATGGTAAATCGCCATGTGGGTGATGTTGATATCGCAGGTCGCCACCGTCTGCGCCAGTTCCGCCAGGACCCCCGGCCGGTCTTCTTGGATCAGGATCGAAATCCGGCTGCCTTTTTCCCGGAAACCCATAATTTCAATGAAGGCGTCGAAGATGTTGGATTCGGTGATAATCCCAACCACCTTCCCGTTCTCCACCACCGGAAGCCCGCCCACACTGTTGTCGCGCATCTTAAGGGCCGCTACTTCCAGCAGATCATCCGGGGAAACGGTGACCACTTTTTTGGTCATCACCTGTTCCACTCTGCTCTTGGTCAAAAGGTAGTTCAACTCAAAAACACTAAGCGAGGTGGCGGAAGAGGGCGAGACCTCCATCAACTTCCGTTCGGTAATAATCCCGACCAGTTTGCCGTCTTTTACCACGGGGATCCGGTTGATCTTCTTCTCGTGCATGATCTCCAAAGCCGTGGCAATCGTGGTGTCGGGGGTGACCGTAATCGGGTTTACTGTCATCCGGTTCCGCACATACATCTTTCTATCCCTCCGTTTCGTCCATTTTCCGCGCTTACCCGCCTAAATAAGCCTTCCGTACTTCTTCGCTGTCGGCCAAAGTTTTGGCGTCGCCCTGCAAGACCACCCGGCCGGTCTCCAAAACATAAGCGCGGTTGGCAATGGAGAGGGCCATTTGGGCGTTTTGTTCCACCAATAAGATGGTGGTCCCGGCAGCGTTGATCTCCTTAATGATCGCAAAGATCTCCCCCACCAGTAACGGGGCCAAACCCATCGACGGCTCATCCATCAGGACGAGTTTCGGCCGGGCCATCAACGTCCGCCCGATGGCCAACATCTGTTGTTCACCGCCGCTTAGGGTGCCAGCCATTTGGTTGAGGCGTTCCTTCAGGCGAGGAAAGCGCATGAAGACCTGCTCGTAATCGTCCTTGATTCCTTTGGCGTCTCTCCGGGTGTAGGCACCCATCTCTAAATTTTCTTTTACGGTAAGATTGGCAAAAATCCTTCTGCCTTCCGGCACTTGGGCCAGTCCCAACTGCACGATCTTATGGGGAGTCAGTCGTGTCAGCTCCTGATCGTAGAACCGCACGCTCCCCGCCCGGGCCGGAACCAACCCGGAGATGGTATGGAGAACCGTGGTCTTACCCGCACCGTTCGCCCCGATTAAAGTAACGATCTCGCCTTTGTTAACTTCGAAACTAACCTCGTGCAGGGCACGGATATTACCGTAATAAACATCCAGCTTCTCCACCTTAAGCATCGTTCTCCAACTCCTTCCCCAGGTAGGCTTTGACCACCAGCGGATTATGGGCAACCTCCTTGGGCGTTCCACAGGCGATCATCCGCCCGTAATCCAAGACCACAATCCGTTGGCAGATCCCCATGACCAGTTTCATATCGTGCTCGATCAGGACAATGGTGAGGTCAAACCGTTCTCTGATATATTTAATCAAATCCATCAGTTCCAGTGTTTCCTGGGGGTTCATGCCGGCGGCCGGCTCATCCAAGAGGAGGATGTGGGGTTTGGTCGCCAGCGCCCGGACAATCTCCAGTTTCCGCTGCTCGCCGTAGGGAAGGTTCTTCGCCAACTCGCCGCTTTTCTGTTCGATATCGAAGATCTTGAGGAGTTCCCGGCACTCTTCTTCAATCCACTTCTCTTCCCGGTAATAAACGGGCAGCCGGAAAATCCCGTCCACGCTCCGGTATTTCACATTCAGATGGTTGCCAATCCGCACATTATCCAGAACGGTCAGGTTTTTAAAGAGGCGAATGTTCTGGAAGGTCCGCGCCATCCCCAAGGCGGTGATCTGGTAAGGCTGGAGCGGGGCGATGTCTTGAACCCGGCCGGCGCGGTCCTGAACCATAATCCGGCCCGCCGTTGGTTTATAGACACCGGTCAACATGTTAAAGACCGTCGTCTTTCCGGCTCCGTTCGGGCCGATCAAACCGATCAGTTCGCCCTTTTTGACGTCCAGATTTAAATTGGCCACCGCCATCAACCCGCCGAACTGAATCGAAAGGTTTTCGATCTTCAGGACGGTCATTGGACCTCACCCGCCTTCTCCGAAGAATTCTCCCCGTCCTGCTGCTTCCCGACGATACTGCCGGCCAGACGGGTCAAAGAAAACTCCTTATTCCCAAACAAGCCCATAATCCCGGAAGGTTGAAAGATCATCACCAGAATCAGGATGATCGGGTAAATCACCAGGCGGTAGTCTTTGAGGAAACGCAAGATCTCCTGCAGATAAGTGAGGCCTATCCCGGCCACGACCGTCCCGGTCAGGTTCCCCATCCCGCCCAAAACAACAATGATCAAAAATTCAACGGACTTTTGGAAGTTAAACATATTGGGGCTCAAGTAACCGAAGAACGGTGCATAAAGGGCGCCGCCCAAGCCCCCAATGAAGGCGGAAAGGGTAAAGGCGTACAATTTATAATAAAAAACATTGATTCCCATGGCATTGGCCGCAATTTCATCCTCGCGGATGGAGATAATCGCCGCGCCGTGGGAGGAGTTGAGGAGGTTATTGAGTAGGATCACAACCAGCGTCATCGTCAGGTAGACCAGAGCAAAGGAGAGCACCGGCCGCCAAAAAAAGTCCGTGGTATAAGTGGGGATCCCTTTTAACCCGGCGGGGCCGCCCGTCAGTTCGGGAAGGTTGATCATCAGCACCCGGATGATCTCCCCAAAACCCAGCGTGACAATGGCCAAGTAATCACCGCGCAAACGCAAAGTGGGAAGGCCGATTAAAAACCCAAAAAGGGCCGCCATCAAGGCCCCGCCAAGCACGGCCACCAAAAGGGGAAGGTTGATCTTCATCACCAAAGCCGCCGTGGTGTAAGCCCCGATCGCCATGAAACCGGCATGGCCCAAGGCGAGTTGGCCGGTGAAACCGGAGATCAAATTTAAGCCTAAAGCAATGATCACATTGATCCCGGCAATGGTCAAAACCTGGCTGGTGTACTCATCGATCACCCGGAGCATCACCAGAAGATTAAGGACGAGTAAAACTATGGCCACGATCAGCGCAGAAACTATGGTGTTCGTCTTTTTACTCATCAAGTTCACCTACACTTTCTCCCCCATGGGTTTGCCCAGGAGACCCGATGGTTTAACCACCAGAATAAGGATGAGTAAACCGAAGGCAATCGCATCAGCCAGTTGCGAGGAGAGAAACCCTTTCGTCAAGGTCTCCGCCACCCCAAG
>JAAYMP010000207.1 GCA_012521315.1 Bacillota bacterium | reverse complement strand
GTCGATCCTGGAGAATATCCGGTACGGAAAACCGGAAGCGACGGTCGAAGAGGTGATCGCGGCGGCGAAAAAAGCCAATGCCCATGAGTTTATTATGGCCTTGCCCGAAGGGTATGAGACCGACATCGGGCAGCGGGGAGTTAAACTCTCTGGCGGGCAGAAGCAGCGGCTCAGTATTGCCCGGGTTTTTCTGAAGAATCCCCCCATTCTCATCTTTGATGAAGCCACCTCCGCGTTGGATAACGAGAGCGAAAAGGTGATCCAGGAGTCCTTGGAAGCGTTGGCCAAGGACCGGACCACTTTTGTGATTGCCCACCGTCTATCCACAATCAAAAATGCCCAGCGTATTCTGGTGTTGGCCGAAGACGGAATTGTGGAAGAGGGGACCCATGAAGAACTGATCGCCCGGGATGGGATCTATGCCCAGCTCTACCGGTTGCAGTTTGCCTGACGGGTAGGAAGGGTCTTCTTTTGCCCCCGGCTCCCGGTGCCAAAAGTTGTTGGCTTTTTTTGCGCGGGAGGTCACAAAAAAGGGCGCAACATTTCGGGTGGGGGAAAAAGCAAAGTCGGCGATCTAATTGGGTGTTTACTTTTCGAAGGAGGTTAAGTTATAATATTTGGTATTGCAGGAAGGTAGGACGGGAGGAATTCCTGCAAGAATATTAAAAGCAGGAGGATTAAAATGTCGGTAGTAAGGTTTTATCACGGTGAGCAAATTCCAGTGGAGATGCACAAAACGCGGATTGTGCAAAAATTAACCCTCAAACCGGTGGACGAGCGTTTGGCCGCAATTACGGCGGCGGGGAATAATACTTTTTTGCTGAAAAACCGGGATGTTTTCTTGGATCTGTTGACCGATAGCGGGGTCAACGCCATGAGTGACCGGCAACTGGCTGCGATGATGGAGACCGATGACAGTTACGCGGGGTCGGAGACCTTCTTTAAACTGGAGCAGAAGATCCGGGATATTTTTGGGAAAAAATATTTTTTACCGGCCCATCAAGGGCGCGCCTGTGAACATATTCTGGCGAAAGCCTATGTCAAACCGGGTTCGGTCGTCCCGATGAATTATCATTTTACCACCACAAAGGCCCATATCGCGTTGCAGGGGGGGACAGTGGAGGAGGTCCTGACGGACGAAGGGTTGAAGGTGACCAGCAGGCATCCGTTTAAAGGTGATATTGACCTTGACAAATTGCGGAGTTTGTTTGTGCAGTACGGGGCGGACCGGATTCCCTTTGTCCGGATGGAGGCGGGGACCAACCTGATTGGGGGGCAACCCTTCTCCCTGGCCAACCTGCGGGTAGTCCGGCGGCTCTGCGATGAATTCGGCATCATGCTGGTGCTGGATGCCAGTTTGCTGGCGGACAACCTTTATTTTATCAAGCAACGGGAAGCGGAATACCGGGAGCTGTCGATTCCGGAGATCACCCGGATCATCGCCGATTGTAGCGATGTTATCTATTTCTCCGCCCGCAAGCTCGGCTGCGCCCGCGGCGGCGGGATCTGTACCAACAGTGAAGAGGCCTATCAAGCCATGCGGGAGTTGGTTACGCTTTATGAAGGTTTCTTAACTTACGGCGGGATGTCGGTGCGGGAGATCGAAGCCATCGCGGTGGGGCTGGAAGAGACGATGGATGAGGACATGATCGGTCACGCCCCCCAGTTTATCGCCTATATGGTCAAGGAACTGGAAAAACATGGGATACCCGTGGTGACGCCCGCCGGCGGCTTGGGCTGCCATCTGGATGCGGGCCGGTTTGTGGCCCACATCCCCCAGAGCCAGTACCCAGCGGGGGCCCTTGCGGCGGCGCTGTACATTGCCAGCGGTGTCCGCGGAATGGAGCGGGGGACCCTCTCGGAGGCACGGGAACCGGACGGGCGGGAGAAGTACGCCGACATGGAACTGGTTCGCCTGGCCCTGCCGCGCCGGGTCTTCACTCTTTCGCAGGTTAAATACACCATCGACCGGATCCTTTGGCTTTACGAGAACCGGAAATTAATCGAAGGGCTGGCCTTTGTCGAAGAGCCTAAGGTGCTGCGTTTCTTCTTCGGGCGGTTGCGCCCCGTCTCCGACTGGCAGGAAAGACTGGTCGCCCAATTCAAGCAGGATTTCAATAATGGGCTCTAGAAAAGGAAAAGCGCGCTCTGCTCCGCAGAGGGCGCTTTTTTCCTGCGGGATAGACGAAGTCCTTTTCCGGCCGGCGATAAGCGCGCGCGGGCCACCCGGTCGCCGACGGGGTTAACACCGCCGATCTTTGACGTTTTTTCTTTAGATGATAACCGCCGTTTCTAATGAAATTTTAATCTTGTTCCAAGGGTCCTCAAAGGGTCGGGTGCTATGATTGGTTTAGAACAAGTGAAGGAGGTTTGGGTCAATGGTTGATTTTGAACAAGTTCAAAAACTGCGGGATTACGCCAATATCACCTTTGAGGAAGCCAAAAAAGCGTTGGAAGAAACCAACGGGGATCTGCTGGAAGCAGTGATCAAACTCGAAAAAGAAAACAAAATTCCCAGGCCGGAAGGGGCCGGGTATTACAGCTCGCAAAGGGAAACCCCTAGCGAAGAGGCGAGCGCTAAATTACGGACTGATAAAAAATCTCCGCATAAGGGTCAATCATTCCGGGAAATCGTAACCGCCTTTCTACGCTGGTTTAGAGGGATGATTTATAAGGGAAACATCAACAGTTTTGAGGTACTGCGGGATGACAGCCGTATCATCACCTTGCCGGTGACCGTCTTAGCCGTCTTGCTCCTCTTCGCCTTCTGGATTGTTATTCCCCTGCTCATTCTCGGCCTCTTCTTTGGTTGCCGGTACCGGTTCAGCGGCCCGGATTTGGACAAACCGGCGGTGAACCAGGCGATGGAAAAGGTGTCCCAGGCGACGGTGCGGGCTGTTGATTCGGTGGTCAACGCGGTCGAGCGGATGACGAAGGACGGGGATCAGGATCAAGGTGGAGATCAAGGAAAAGGTGAAACCGATGGAGCACATTCTGATTATTGAAGACGAAGAGAAAATAGCCCGCTTTATCGAACTGGAACTGCAGTTTGAGGGTTATCAAGTGGAGAAGGCTTTTGACGGGAGGGCGGGCCTGGCGTTGGCCCAGGCCAAGCCCTTCGACCTGATTCTCCTCGATATTATGCTTCCCGGGCTCAACGGGATTGAAGTCCTGCGCCGGATTCGCCAGTTTTCCAGTGTGCCCGTGATCTTGTTGACCGCCCGCGATACGGTCGTCGACAAAGTCACCGGCTTGGACGGGGGGGCCGACGATTACATCACGAAGCCCTTTGCCATTGAAGAATTACTGGCCCGGATCCGGGCGGCCTTGCGGAAAAACCGCGGCGCGGCTTCAGCGCCGGGAAGCCTGACCGTCGGCGAGCTCCGGCTGGATCCGGTGCGCCGGGAATGCCGGGTTGGCGCCCGGCAAGTGGAGCTGACGAAGAGAGAGTTTGACTTGTTACAGTTCCTCTTGGAAAACAAGAACAAGGTGATGCAACGGGAAGTTTTGCTGGAACGGATCTGGGGTTTTGACTTTGCGGGCGAAACCAATGTGGTTGATGTTTATATCCGTTACTTGCGTGCCAAGATTGAGGAGCCCTTCGGCTGGAAGCTGATTCATACCGTACGGGGGGTCGGGTATATAATCAAAGATGAATAAGAAAGAAAATACGCCGACAGGAGGCAGTTCCGGTAAAATCCGGTTTTCGCTGGCCTTAAAGCTAAACTTGCGGATGCTGGGGATGCTCATTTCGTTTTTTATCACCATGAATCTTCTGCTGAGCATTCTGCTGTTCGGCACGGCCCTTTGGCAAGCCGAAGCCGGAGTCCGGAAGTTCATTGCCGCTTACGACGATAAGCTCCCGCCCACGGCCGAACCGGCTTTGGCGGCCGCCGGTTATGAGATCATCATGGGGGAAAGCCGGGAAAAAGGGCTGTACTTACCGGGTTTTATCCAAAACCGGCTTCCCTTGAACCTGGAGGCTAGGCGCTGGCTCACGATGCCCGGCGCGGAAGCGGGAAGGCCGTTTTTGGCGCGGGCGGAGGCGGCCACTTATCACCTGTCCTTGGTCGTGGCCGGGACGCCCGTCCAAATCGTGTATGCCTTGGGCCCGGCGCTCCGGCAAATCTGCTTTGTCCTGCTGATTCTGGCGGGCAGTCAGCTTCTTTACTTTATTGGTCGGATTGGCACCAACAACCGGGTGATTCGCCACACTTTGAAACCCCTTGCCGCGATGGCGGAGACCGCAAAGAGCATTCACCAGGACATGAGTGGGGCCGGGCCCACCGGAGCCGGGATTAAACGCCTGGCGGGAGCGATCAGCACCATTAATGCCAGTGCGCTGGGCCAAGGCCTTTCCATCGACCCTTCCCAGGAAGAGTTGAAAGACCTGGCTTATGCCATCAACGATATGTTGCAGCGGATCAACCAAGCCTACCAGTCACAAGTCCGTTTTGTGGCCGACGCCTCCCATGAACTGCGGACACCCCTTTCCGTCCTCCAGGGTTATGCCGATCTCCTTGACCGCTGGGGAAAACATGATGAGCAAACGATGCAAGAGGCGATTGACGCCATTAAAGGCGAGACGGAGAACATGAAAGTCCTGGTGGAACAGTTGCTCTTTCTCGCCCGCGGTGACAACGAAACGATTCCCCTGGAGAAAACGGTCTTTGACGTTAGGGAGGTCGTAGCGGAGATTGTACGCGAAACCCGCCTGATCGATCCGGCGCACACCTTCCAAACCGAGCTGGACGGTCCGGCCTATCTCGACGCGGACCAGCATTTAATCAAACAAGCCCTCCGCATCCTGGTGGACAACAGCATCAAATATACCCCGGCGGGCGGAACGATCCGCCTTCAAGTCGAGACCGCGCGGGATACCGTCAAAATCCAGGTCCAAGACGACGGGATCGGGATTCCCCCGGCCGATGTGCCCCGTATTTTTGACCGTTTTTACCGCTCTGACCAGTCGCGGGACCGGAAAACCGGCGGCTCCGGCCTGGGGCTGGCCATCGCCAAATGGATCATCGACCACCACGGCGGCTATTATGAGGTGTTAAGTCGGGTGGGGATCGGGACCCGGATTACGTTAAACTTTCCCGCCGCCCAGCCGCCCCCGGCCTAATCCTAGAGAACTTTTTCTTATTAGATGACTCCTCATTGATGTCCTTTTTCTACGTTTTTATGCCCCCTTTATAAAAGTCTTCATTAATATATGTTAATATATGTTTTATACAGGTCTTTATTTAAGTCGTATTTATCTACAGGGAATTATGGTATATATTAAGGGATGTCGAGCAAGAAGGCATGTCGATCAATGGAGCAAAGGATGAAAGTTGGACTTGTCTTGAGGCAATAGATAAGGTATATAAAGGTATATATACCGTTGGATATAAGAGACACGAATTATAGAGAGTAAGGTGTTATCAACGATGGACGGAGATCTTCTTTTGCTGGTCTTGGCCGGAGGGGCGCTCCTCCTTGGTTTCTGTGGGAGCTTTCTTCCGGTCCTCCCGGGGCTTCCGCTCGCTTGGGCCGGGTTACTCATCGCTCGTTTTTCTTCCAAAAGCGCGATCACCACAACGACCCTGGTCATTTGTCTGCTTGTCACTATTTTAGTTACCCTTTTGGACAGTTTGGCACCGGCCTGGTTTACCCGGCGGGCTGGCGGGACAAGGGCTGGCGCGCGGGGGGCAATGGTCGGTATGTTTATTGGCCTGTTCTTGGGTCCCCTGGGGATCATCTTTGGCCCCTTTGTCGGCGCTTATCTCGGCGAATTAATCCATGACTTCAACAACCCGGCGAAAGCTTTTAATGCCGCTTTGGCCACCTTTATTGGTTTTCTGTTTGGCGCGGGCCTCAAAATGGTCACCGGGGCGGTCTTTATTTGGTTGTTTATAAGGTCACTGCTGTAGAGAAGGTCTCCCGCGCGGAGGGGGATGCTTTGCTCCATTCCCTTGCCAAGGCCAGTTTAAAGGGGAAAACTAAATCTGTAGTAAACAAGGGAAACGAAAAGGTTTGGCGAAGAGAAGAAGAGTATAAATATTGAGGCAAATAGAGTTATCGTCGGGGGACTATTCTTAGACTGCGCGGAGGAAGGTGTAATCATGAGAAAAAACATGTTGGGGAATACCGGCTTGGAGGGGACTGAACTTTGCTTTGGGGCTTTACCCTTCGGCCCGTTGCAAAAGAACTTGCCGTTGGATGAAGCAACCGCGGTTGTCTGTGCGGCTTTAAAGGGCGGGATCAACTTTATCGATACGGCGCAACTCTATAAGACGTACGCCCCGATCCGGCATGCCCTGCAACAGACGAAAAAACGCCCGGTTATCGCCTCGAAGTCTCCGGCCACCACTTACGAGGAGATGCAAAAAGCTATTGAGGAAGCGTTAAACGAGTTAAACCTGGATGAAATTGATATATTTCATCTCCATGCCGCCCGCGCGGGAGAAGATGTTTTCACGAAAAGGCAGGGTGCCCTGGAGTGTCTTTATGATCATAAAGCGCGCGGCCGGGTTAAAGCGGTGGGGATCAGTACCCATTCGGTAAAAGTTACGGCGCTGGCAGCAACCGTCAAGGGGATTGATGTTGTATTTCCGTTACTGAACCGGGCAGGTCACGGGATCTTGGATGGAAACCGGGAAGAGATGGAAAAGGCGGTCGCCCAGTGTGTGGCTGCGGGAAAAGGTGTTTATCTGATGAAACCCCTGGCCGGTGGCATTCTGGTCGGCGAATACGCGCAGGCGGTTGAGTATGTCCGCTCCATACCGGGGTGTGCTTCCATTGCTTTAGGCATGGTCTCCACCGCCGAAGTCGAATACAACCTGAACTATTTCCGCGGTTATAAACCGGCCACCCTTCCTTCTATAGCCGCGATGAAGAAACGATTTATGGTGGTGGAAAGCTTATGTGCCGGCTGCCTCAAATGTGTGGAAACCTGTCCGAACCATGCCATCTCCGAGAAAACCGGAAAAGGCTTTATCCAGCAGGAAGCCTGTCTGACCTGTGGCTACTGTGTCGGGGCGTGCCCGCAGTTTGCGATCCGTTTGGTTTAGAAAGGCAATTGGGAGGATTATATTAAGCAGTTTCAAAGTGCTGGTTTATCTGATGAGTTTTTAAAAAGCTGGTAAGTGAGGAGGGGGAAAGGGAAATGTATTGATTTAACAAATAATAGGCAAGCAAAGACCCCTTACCCCTTATATCATTGATAGTAAAATGGTTATATGGCAACCGGCGCCTTCTTATTTAAGAAGAATCGCGCCGGTTGTTTCATTGTTTTGTGCGTTCAAAGGACGTCAAAAAAGCTCCCACGAACTTTGTTTCCGGAAATAGAAAGAGTGGGAATATTATACAATTTTCCCGGAAATACATTGCTAGGAATTAGGGGTTGTGATAAACTTGTGAACAAAGTAATAATTTGGCAATATATATAATAACAGCCATAAATCTTAGCATAATGGTCTTAATATCGTTATCATTGGTAAACTCAAACAAAGAGTCTGGCGGAGATGAGTAATAAATAAGTAACTCTATGTATGGAGGAGGAATAATTGAAATTACAACGACTGAAACTGTTCAAAGCACACCACAATAGAAGACAATACAACTTAAATTGTTCTCATGATGCTCCTAAACACTGGATACAATCAAGCCCTTATGAGGACCCAACATTTACGGAGGGATGTCCTTGAATAAGTTAAGTATAAGAGTCACAGGAGTTTTTTTACTAGTTATTTGTACATTCAATTTTCTAGGTTGTAATAATAAAAATAAGTTTAGTATAAATGTAGATTTATCTTCATATAGGACTGAAATAATTATAAAATATGGAGCAATCCATGTGGGTTATTTGGGAGGGATGTAGAATTAAATGACAATGCAAAAAAGGATCTTGTTCTGTATTCTAATCAGCTCTTGGATTCTATTAATGATAGTAGAGCTCACAATTATTCAAAGATTCATATTTACGGTTTTTTTAATACTAATGTATTATTGGGGTTTCTACGTAAGTCTTGAACACAAATATAAATTGATTTTAGGTGCTTTAATATTATATATAGCTGTTATAACAATAATATTTAATAGTTTACCATTATTGATTGCATTATACAAACAAAACTGGCCATCTGTTATTTTTTTACCTATACTGATTATTGCGTTTCTTTATTTTAAGAATATAAAACTTAATATCTAGAATTAATATTACTACTGCTCTTATTAATATTGTTAAAACATAGTGCTGATGTCTATTCAATAATACTATCTTTTGTTGATGGTTCATATACTTGGGAAGTTTTTACTATGGTTCCAATCAAATTACTTTTTTTTGTGTTTATTCCATTGGATATCAATAACCAAAGCAGATATAGCCAAAAAATGGTTTTTTCATTTGATAAAAAAACATTCTATAAATCACTTCAATATTTAGTGCTGCTTATCGGGATTCACCAGCTAATTTATTTAATATCTTATGGAACTTTATATGGTTTTAGCAATTTAACCCTCAGGAGCCATTGTGTTAGTTTTATAGCATCTACAACAATTACTATTTTAGCGGAAGAGATTTTATATAGAGGCTTTTTGTTTCATCTATTGGTTGAGAGACTTGTGTCAATAAAAAAAGCAGCCATAATAGTAGCGATATTATTTGGTATAGCTCATTATCAATTTGGGATTATGTTTATTTTATACGCGATAATTACGAGTCTTATATTTACAAAACTCTATTTGAACACAGGATCGATCATATACCCTGTGCTTATTCATGGTTTATTGAATATATATCTTTAAATTTCAAACTTAAACTACCCGAAGGGTGTTTGTCTTAAATTTTTTATATCAATTCACGTGGTGTTTTCGATATTGTGTACAGTTGAAGAACCATATATTATTGTTGTTATTGACTTTTGTAGATCATTGGCTCTATATCTGTTAAGACCTAATAAATAGTTAAAATTAATTCTCTAAGAAAAGAGAAAGCCATTATTAAAGATTGTGTCTAGTCTAGTTCGCAATTTTGCATCGGGACCCCAACCAGGCTAAGCTGCTTTTTTCCT
>JAAYMP010000206.1 GCA_012521315.1 Bacillota bacterium | reverse complement strand
GCTGCCCCGGAAAAACATTGTCGGCCGGGCCTTTTGGCGCTTTTGGCCGCTGCAGCGGATTGGACCGATCCGTTAATAAAACAAGGTGGGATCAGCATGAGACTGCAGCAGTTCATCCTCGGCGAACTGGAGGTCAACAGCTATCTGTTGTGGGATGAAGAAACTTTGGAAGCCGCCTGCTTTGACCCGGGCGGTCCGCCGCAGGAGATCCTGGTGGAGATTGAGGAGAAAAAGTTGAGATTAAAGTATATTTTACTCACCCACGGTCATTACGACCATATTGGCGGGGTTAATGAGTTAAAAGCCAAGACCGGTGCTCCGGTCGCCGTTCATGCCGCCGACGCCGGGATGGTAACCAACCCCAATCTCAACCTGTCTGTTCTTTTAGCCCGGCCAATTGTCGTCAAGCCGGATCAATTGCTGGCCGATGGGGATGTCGTGTGTTTGGGGGCGCAAATGCTGAAGATTTACCATACGCCGGGACATACCCCGGGTGGCATCTGCATCGCCCTGTCCGGACTACTGTTTAGTGGGGATACGCTTTTCGCCGGCAGTGTCGGCCGGACTGATCTGCCCGGTGGTGACCAAGCCGCTTTAGAGCAGAGTCTGCGGCGGCTAGTGCAATTCCCCGGGGAAACCCAGGTTTTTCCCGGACATGGTGCCAAGACCACCATCGGGCGGGAAAAACAGTTCAATCCTTTTCTCAAGTAGGTGTCTACGCCGTCTGCTGTCCGCACCTTGTGACGGGCAACCAGAAACGGGCAGTTTTTTCCAAGGAATTTGGCGGGGGTAACAGATGGCCTCATACGAGCTGGAATGTAATTTGCCGGGGAACATCCCCAACATGGAAAACATGGTGCGCGCGGTGGACCCGGAGGCGGTTTTTACCAGTGGGGCGGCCGACTTTCGGATCGCCGTCACGATCAGCGGGACGAAGCAGGAACTGACTTGCCAGGGAAGGATCGACGGGCGACAGAGCGCCCAGGTCACCTTTACCGACCGGGAGATCGGCGATCCCCGCTACGATCTGGAAGCTTTTACCCAGCGCCAAAAGGAGTTGGTGCGCAAAGGGGTTTTGATTTTACTCCAAAAAATTGGCCGTCCGGCCCCGCCCTGGGGGATTCTGACCGGCGTGCGTCCGAGCAAGCTCTACCATTACCTGCGGGACCTGGGGTTTAGCCCGGCGGAAGTAAAAGACCGTTTGCAAGCCCAGTTTATGCTTGTTCCGGAAAAAGCGGCCCACCTGGCTGCTGTTGGTGAGGTCCAAAGGCCTTTGTTACAGGAAGTGGCAGGCCGGATCGGTATTTATATCGGGATTCCCTTTTGCCCGACGAGATGCCATTATTGTTCGTTTGCTTCTTATCCCTTAGCCACCCATGGGCACTTGGTGGAGGGGTTTTTGGCGGCCCTTGCTTACGAAATTGCGGAGATCGGGAAAACCCTCACCCGGCTGGGCCACGCTCCGGCCACCATTTATATTAGGGGCGGAACCCCAACGGTTTTGACCCCGGTTCAGTTGCGGGACCTCCTGGCACGGATTGGCTGCAGCTTCCCCCGGGGGGAATTGTTGGAATACACCGTGGAAGCCGGGCGCCCCGACACTTTGGACCGGACCAAATTGGCGTTGCTACGGGACTATGGGGTCACCCGGGTGAGCGTCAATCCGCAAACGATCAACCCGCAGACCCTGGCGCGGATCGGCCGGCGGCATACGGTTGAACAGGTGGAAGCAGCAGTGGCTCTGGTCCGCGCTTTGGAGTTTCCCTGCTTAAACATGGACATGATCCTCGGCTTACCCGGGGAGCAGGAAGCAGACTGGGATGAT
>JAAYMP010000205.1 GCA_012521315.1 Bacillota bacterium | reverse complement strand
AGGAAGGGGGCCAGCTTAGCTACCCGCTCCTTAATGTTGCGGTACAAGAGGATTTTGCTCTCCCCCCGGATATACCCGGAGAGGATGAGGTTGCGGTCGCCAAGCTCCACCGCCATAAGGAGCCGGGATAACCAGCGCCGGAGGGAGATCCCGTCCCGCCCTTGGTAAGTGGTGGTTACATTCTCGCCGCCGGTGGCCGGATAGTCGAACTCCTTTTCGCGCGTCCGGACGATCGCGTAGGAATCTTGGCCCTCGCCGAAGTAAATCTGGGGACGGGTCAGTTCCAGGGCGGGGAGGGAGCCGTCCACGACCGGGGGAATATCCTTGACCAAAAAAAGCGGTTGTCCCACGTTATTGGCCTGGTTGACCGCGTTCATCGCCAGACCATAACCGTGGGTATAAACCAGGTGCCGGTTCAGCCAGTTCCGGTCGATTTTCGTGGGGTCAAGCTCCCGGGCGGCGATCATGACCTGTTTCTGCCCATGGGGCGTCGGGTAACGGTCCAGATCAATGTCGTGGAAGGCATAGTAGGAACGGAATGATTGCAGTTGGTTGTAGGCGGGCAGGAGTGGTCGCCAGTCCCAGATCCGCAGATTGGCCAGGGAAGGATGGTCGGGATCCAGAACCGCCGGGTCGGCTTCCGGAGCCAGGGCGTAGGGCTTAACTTCAATACGGTCAAGGCCGAACCCGAACCGGGTTAACCGGAGATGGTGCTCCAAATAGGGTTCCTCCATAATAAACTGGTTGGGTTTGACCAGCACCGTTTCGACAAGCGGCGGGAGCACCAGCAGGAAAAGGAGTAAGGAGCACAACCACAACCCGAGGCTGCCGATGAGCAACCGGCGCGGTTTTGCTTTGAAAAGCGTCAACAACAGGAGAATGGCCGTCAGGACCGCGACGAACACCATGAGGTTGTAGCCGAGGATCCGGATGTGGTGGGTGGTATAGTCCACCCCGGTTAATAAGGGCTTTTCCTCGAAGAGCAAGCCGCAACGGCTGAGGAAATAATCGGCCGCTTTGAGCAGGAAGAAGAGGACGCCCAAGAGCGTCAGGTGAACCCGGGCGCGGGGCCAAAACTGGAACTGGCGGTCCTGATACCAGTAAGCTTGGGCAAGGACGTAAAACAGGGTTACGCCGAGGATCGTCAGAATAATTAAGCCTAAAAGGGTGACGATCAGCCGCTGGTAAAAGGGATAGGCAAAGAGATAGAAACCGAGGTCAAGATGGAAGATGGGGTCGGTTACCCCAAAAGCGGTGCGGTGTAGGTACTGTTGGACCACGGTCCAGTCGGGGGCCGCCCCGGGCAGCAAAAAGACGGTTAAGACAAAGGCGGTGACGGCGCTTAACATGAAATGACGCCGCGGGGTAAATTTCACCGCGGTCTGCAGTTGAAAAAAGGCTTTCTTCGTTTGCTGGAGATTCAGGAAGAGAAAACCAAAACAGAAAAGCCCCAGCCCCAAACGGATCCCCAGTTTGGTCAGGAGCGGAACCCAAAACTGCGGCAAAGCGCTGAGGCTCCGGTACCATAGCCATGTAACCAATTGGTGGGAGAAGAAAAAAAAGAGCGCACCTCCACCCAGGAGGAGCAGGACCAGGAGGAAAACCACTTTTTTCTTCATGCCGTTCACCCCCAGTTGAACTGTTCGTAAGGCAACATTTCTCTTTGGCCTTGACCTAATCCTGCCCCCCCAATGATTTTACCGGAATTTTAGAAGGTATTTATCACTGGATTGTCTAAGTCATGCGGTGGAGAAATCTTCTAAAACCGCCAATTTTAACAGGGTTCGCCAAAAAGCGACGGCAGGGATGTCCGGCTTTTTAACGAATCACGCTATTTATACCCGTTATCCTCTGTTTAAGGAGACTGGATTGTATTGAGTTATTTTGGATTATATTTGGAGGTGGATTGTCATGGCCGCGGCCGGCGTGAACTGGAGAAAACTGAACCGTGACGAGAAACAGCTTGAACTGCCACTCCTTCCCCTCCGGGGAGTTATTGTCTTTCCATACTTGATCATCCATTTGGATGTTGGAAGAGAAAAGTCGATTAGCGCTTTAGAAGAGGCAATGGTCAATAACCGCCTGATTGTGCTGGCGGCGCAGCTTCAAGCCAAGACCGACGAGCCGGAAACTCATGATATATACCGCTTGGGAACCTTAGCCGAGGTCAAGCAGTTATTGAAATTGCCCGACGGGACCATTCGGGTGCTGGTGGAAGGGATCAGCCGGGTCCAGGTGAAAGAGTTTGTGCAGCGGGACCCCCATTACCGGGTTTTGGTGGAAAAAGTGGAAGAGGACGTGGTGAAAACTCCGGAGATGGAAGCATTGATGCGGACGACTTTCTTCCAGTTTGAACAGTATATTAAGAATAGTAAACGGGTGCAACCGGAGGTTTTGGCCTCGGTCTCCAGCATCGAGGAGCCGGGCCGGCTGGCCGATGTGATTGCGTCCCATCTCAACCTGAAAGTCGAGGATAAACAGGCCTTGTTGGAAGCGATCGCTCCCCGCGAACGCCTGGAGAAACTTTATGCGATTTTGCTCAATGAATTGGAGATCATCGAGATAGAGCGGCGTATTCATCTGCGGGTCCGAAAGCAGATGGAAAAGACGCAGAAGGAATACTATCTCCGGGAGCAGATGAAAGCGATCCAAAAAGAACTGGGCGAGAAGGACGAGCGGATGGCCGAAGCCGACGAGTTGCGGGCCCGGGTTGAAGAGCAGAACCTGCCGGAGGAAGTACGGGAACGGGCTTTGAAGGAGATTGACCGTCTCGAGAAGATGCCGCCGATGGTGGCCGAAGCGGCGGTGGTCCGGAATTACCTTGATTGGCTCTTGGCGCTGCCCTGGGAGATCTATACCGAGGACCACCTCGATCTGGAACGGGCGGAGCGGATCCTCAATGAGGACCATTATGGCCTGGACAAAGTGAAAGAGCGGATTTTGGAGTTTTTGGCCGTCCGGAAACTGACCCAAAGTTTAAAAGGGCCCATTCTTTGTCTGGTTGGCCCGCCGGGGGTCGGCAAGACTTCGCTGGCCCGTTCGGTGGCGCGGGCAATGGGACGCAAGTTCGTCCGTTTCTCCCTGGGCGGCGTCCGGGATGAAGCCGAGATCCGTGGCCACCGCCGGACCTACGTCGGGGCGATGCCGGGTAAGATTATCCAGTCCATGCGGCAGGTTGGTTCGAAGAACCCGGTCTTGCTTTTGGACGAGATCGACAAGATGTCCATGGATTTCCGGGGGGACCCGTCGGCCGCGCTGTTGGAGGTCTTGGACCCGGAACAGAATAACGCCTTCGGCGATCATTACCTGGAAGTCACCTTCGATCTCTCGCGGGTCTTTTTCATCACCACCGCCAATACTACGTATAACATTCCCCGGCCCTTGTTGGACCGGATGGAGATCATTCAGATCGCCGGGTATACGGAGGACGAGAAGGTGGCGATTGCCAAAAAACACTTGTTGCCCAAGCAGTTGAAGGAGCACGGGCTCACCAGGGAACAGCTGATCTTGACCGATACGGCCTTGACCGAGGTGATCCGTTCCTATACCCGCGAAGCGGGGGTGAGGAACCTGGAGCGGGAATTGGCGGCCATCTGCCGGAAGACCGCCCGCCAGTTGGTGAGGAAGCAAACCGCCACGGTGCGGGTGGGCAAACAAAATCTCCATAAATACCTGGGTATACCCAAGTTCCGGTATGGCTTGAAAGAGGAAGGCGACCGGGTTGGCGTGGCGACCGGGTTGGCCTGGACCGAAGTGGGTGGGGATATTCTGACGATCGAAGTTTCGGCCGTCAAGGGCAAAGGGAATCTGCTGCTCACCGGGAAACTGGGGGAAGTGATGCGCGAATCGGCCCAAGCCGCCGTCAGCTATATCCGGTCCCGGGCTGGCGCCTTCGGCATCGACGATAATTTCCACGAAAACACCGATCTCCATATTCACGTCCCGGAAGGGGCGATCCCGAAAGACGGGCCTTCCGCCGGGATTACGATGGCGACGGCCGTGGTTTCCGCCCTTTCCGGTGTTCCGGTCCGCAGTGACGTGGCGATGACTGGGGAGATTACCCTGCGGGGCCGGATCTTGCCGATTGGCGGGTTAAAGGAAAAGGTGCTGGCGGCCCACCGGGCGGGGATTGGCACGATCATCATTCCGAAGGAAAACCAGAAAGATTTGGAGGAGATTCCGGCGCCGGTCGCCCGCGAGCTCCGCTTCGTCCTGGTTGAAGAGATGGATGCGGTGTTGAAGGAAGCCCTTGCCACTTTGGCGGTGGCGGAAGGCGTTGGGTAAGATTTTCGCTGTCCATTACGGCTAAAATTATATGAAGCCGCGGGAATCCAGACGACAGGGAACAAGGAGGCGATCCGGTGAACGAGCGGACTTACCGGGTTTTGGAGTTTGAAAAGATTCTGACCCGGTTGTCGACCTACGCCAGCAGCCCTTTGGGGAAGGAATTGGCTCTGAAGCTTCGGCCGTCGTGTCAGCCGGATGAGATCAGAACATGGCAGGCGGAGACGACGGAAGCTTGCCGTTTGTTCCAAAGCGGAGAAAAGGTTCCCCTTGGGGGGATTCATGACCTGCAGGCCGCCTTGAAAAAAGCCGGTCTGGGGGGCGTTTTGTCCCCGGAAGAACTGACGGCGGTGGGCGATACTTGCCGGGCCGCCCGGTTGCTTAAGGCCTTTTTCCGCGGGGAGAAAGCGGAGCAGGCCCCTACTTTGGCGGTTTTGGCCGCGGGCTTGACGGCTTTTCCCGATCTGGAACGGGAGATTGAACAGGCCATCGAACCGGAAGAAGGGCGGGTGAAGGACCAGGCCAGCCCGTTGCTCTCCCGGCTTCGGGCGCAGATCCGCACCTTTCAGAACCGGATCCGCGATAAACTGGAAGCGCTGGTCCAAGGGAACGAAACCCGAAAATACCTGCAAGAGGCCTTGATTACCGTCCGAAACGGCCGTTACGTCATCCCGGTTAAGCAAGAGTACCGCCAGGCGATCCCGGGGATCGTGCACGACCAGTCGGCCAGTGGCGCCACTTTGTTTATTGAGCCGATGGCGGTGGTGGAGATTAACAACCAATTGCGCCAGGTGGAGGCGGAGGAAGAACAGGAAGTCGCCCGGATCCTGGCGGCCCTTAGTGCGCTGGTGGGCGAAGTGGCGACCCCGGCCCGGGCGAATTTGGCGCTTTTGGCCCGCCTGGATCTGGCTTTCGCGAAAGCCCGGTACAGCCAAGCTTTGGGCGGAACCGAACCGGTGATTAACAATGAAGGGTATCTCCGGCTTCTGGGGGCCCGCCATCCCCTGCTGGAAGGGAAGGTGGTCCCCATCGATCTGGAACTGGGCCGCAGTTTTCACACGTTGGTCATCACCGGACCAAATACCGGCGGGAAGACGGTCAGCCTGAAGACGACCGGACTCTTGACTCTGATGGCCCAGTCCGGGCTGCACCTGCCCGCGGCGTCCGGCTCGGAAGTGGGGGTTTTTACCGGTATCTATTGCGATATCGGTGATGAGCAAAGCATCGAGCAGAGCCTCAGTACCTTTTCCGCCCACTTGACCAATATTATTGCGATTTTGCAAGAAGCCAGGGACGAAGGCTGCCTTGTCCTCCTGGACGAACTGGGGGCCGGGACCGACCCGGCCGAAGGGGCCACCCTGGCCATTGCCCTGCTGGAAGAGTTCCACCGGCGGGGGGTGCGGACGATCGCCACCACCCACTATGGAGACTTAAAAGTTTTTGCTTACCAAACCCCGGGGGTGCAGAATGCTTCGGTCGAGTTCGATCCCCAAACCTTAGCCCCCACTTACCGCCTGCTCATTGGCCTTCCCGGCCGCAGTAACGCTTTTGCGGTGGCTTCCCGTTTGGGACTGGACCCGGCCGTTATTGCGCGGGCGCGCCAGCTCCTCTCCCCTGGAGAACGGCGGGTGGAAGACCTGATCGGCGAGATCATGAAAGAACGGCAGTTATTGGAGCAGGAACGGCATGATGCTTCTGCTTTGCGGCTCCGAGCCCAACGGGATGAACAGCAATTACGGGCCGAGCTTGCGGAACTGAAGGCGAAAAAAGAGGAGCTTTTAAAAGCGGCGCGGGAGGAAGCCCGTGCCCTCGTCCGCGCAACCCGGCGGGAGATGGAAAAACTGCTCCGGAGTTTGCAGGAGGCGACGGACCAGAGGACTCGCAGCCGGTTGGCGAACCAAGCCCGGGTGGTGTTCCAAAACCGCCTGGCCGAACTGGAGGAGCCGTTACTACCTGTGGACGAGGAGTACCGGGGGGAACTGGAAGTAGGAATGTGCGTGCGGCTAGCAGGGTTGGCCCAGGAGGGTGAGATTGTCGACCTCAATGCGGACAGTGCGCTTGTCCAGTCCGGCGCGGTCCGTCTCTGGGTGGAACGGGGTAAACTTACGCCATTGGTCGGGCGGAAGCAAAAGCCGGAGCCGGGGAAGATCAAGATGGGCGCGTTGGGTCAGGAAAAGGCCAAAACCATCTCGCCCGAACTTGACCTGCGGGGGATGACCGTCGAGGAAGCGTTGCAAGTTACCGACAAATACTTGGATGAAGCCGTCCTGGCCGGGCTGCCCTGGGTCCGGTTGATTCACGGCAAAGGCACCGGCGTCCTGCGCACCGCCATCGCCGAATATGTGAAGAAACACCCCCGTGTCAGCAAATACCGTTGGGGCGAAACCAACGAGGGCGGGATGGGCGTAACCGTGGTGGAACTGCAGCGGTAAGCAGGTAATTTTTTCTTGACAATAGTTAACGGTGTGTTACAATTTAGACATTATAAATCTTTGAAAATAATACATATTGATGAAAAGAGTTTTGACTTTAATCAGCCTCAGCTTGGTGCTTATTCTTTTGGTGGCCAATGTCTCCATGGCTGCGGAAGAACAGACAGTGACCGTTAATCCGTTTGGTTTATTATTCGGGATCTTTAATGCAACTTACGAAAAATCCTTGCACCACCAGAACAGCTTCTTGATTAACGGAAGTTATTTAAGCTGGGAGATTTTAGGGGACAAGATTACCGCTTTTGGCGTCGGCGGCGGTTATCGCCAGTACCTGGGCGGTGAGGATTTTAGCGGCTTTTTTGGCCAAGGGACGGCCGGAGTCGTCTTTGCTTCAGCCCCTGGTGTTTCTACAACGGGCGCTAATGTAGTGGGGCTAGTCGGATTCAAATGGATCTTCAATCACGGGTTTACTGTTGAAGCCGGTGCCGGCGGGCAAATGATCTTTGGTAAATTGGAAGGTTATTCTTCTTGGAGTGGCTTTTCGCCTGCTCTCATGCTTTCCCTTGGCTACAGTTGGTAAGGTTAGATTTTAGACTATCTTAGATTCCAGTTGGCAAATGGCTGTCTACTTTGGTGTAGACAGCTATTTTTTTGACGAAATTCCGGCTCCGTCATAGCCCACCACCGCTTTTCCCCTCCGGTGCTATAAGGGGAAATTTTAATAATAACCGGAAGGGTGGTGGGAACGCGGATGGTTGCACAGCGAAAATGGGAGAAAAGGAAAAGCTGGAAAGGTGTAGATGAAAGAAAATGGTTTGGTGAGTGTCTAATTTCTGGCTATAAATTAATTCAAACGGGGAGCCTGGAATGGGGAGAAAATGACCTGGCTGGACCGGAAGTTCTGCGGGATGCTGGGTTCGCCAAATTTGTTTATAAAAATATCAAAGGATAATAAAAACAACTCCATTCTAATGCGGACGGCGGGTTTTTTATAATATCGATGAATAATAAATTAATACCAAAGGATTTGCCTGTTCTTTTGGCGAACATTTGCTATAAAGTTGATTGCCGACCAAATGTTGGCGAGGAGGGTGGTCATGTTCGCAAAGAGGAATAGCAGACTCGTAAGGCTCATTGGAAAAACCTCAATCCGCGATCGTTTAATTTACTCCTCGATCTTTGTCTCTCTTGTTCCAATTTTTATTGTTGGTCTAATGTCATTTACCAGTTCAAGATCGGCGATGACCAGGAAAATTACCCAGTCAACCCTGGACGAGCTCAACCAAACGGCGGCCCATGTCCGGGTTAAACTTGATGAATTTGAAAAGGTATCGCTTCAGCTTTTAATTGATCAACAGTTCCACCAGGCGATCTGGAATTACAACAATCTGGACCCCAGCATTGCCATGGGCGAACGGCACATCGTGTTTCGGTTCTTTAATAACTTTCTCATTAGTAATCCGGATATCTTTGGTTTTATCTTTATCAGTGAAGTTGCCGACCGTGAACCGTTGGTCTACGCTAAAGATTATGGTCCGGAATTGAAACAATTAAGTATGCAGTTGCGGGCGAAGGAAACATACCGGCAGATTGTTCAAGCGGGGGGTGATATAAGTTGGACTTTGCTTACAGTAGAAAGCACCCCCTTTTTGTATTTAGGACGAAGTATCGTTGATGAGGTCACCCAAACTCCCTTAGGGATTTTACTGATTTTGGTGGAAGAAGGGAAGATTGACAGGATTATTAATTCCCATTATTATACAGGGGGGGATACCCCCGCCACCAGTTTAAACAAATATTCGGTCCTCATCGATGGCGATGGCTATATTGTTTCTTCCCCGCTGAAGGAATATATTGGGGAGCGGATTTCGGCCCTTTTGGCCAATACCCAGCCTATACAGACTCTGACGCCGGCGCCGGAAGCGGACCAGGAAACCGGCGGAGAACAAAACCAAGGCAGTTACATTAGTAAGGTTAAAGGGATCGTAAACTTAGTTACTTTTAAGGGCATCAGTGGTGAAACAGGGATTGGCGGCCAAGGTTGGCGCCTGTTGTGTTTTACCCGGACTTCCTATCTTTACGCCGAATCGCGGACGATTGGTTTAACCACCCTAGTCATAGCCGGTTTCTTTGCCTTGCTGGCCGTTGTGATCTCTCTCAAAGTGGCGATTGGGATCGCAAAATCCCTGAATGAAGTCGTGCAAGCCATGGCGAAGGCGGAAAGCGGCGATCTTTCGGTGCGGGTCCGGATGAACACCGAGGATGAATTGGGCGTGTTGGGCACGAGTTTTAACCGGATGGTTGAGAATATCGGGAAGCTGATCACCGAAACCCAAGTCGCCGTAAAAAGCATTTTGAATCATAGTTTTGTGTTGGAAGATAGTTCGCTGGAATCAGCCCGGACCGCGGAGAGTATTGCCCGTATTATGTCGGAGGTCAGTTCAGGGACGGCTGAGCAAACCAAAGAAGCGGAAAATTCCAGTATCCGAATGCATCAATTGGCCGTTCAGCTTGAAAAAGTCCATGAGAAGGCCGATGAAGTCGGGGAAATCTCCAGTTCGACCAAAGAACTGAGCTACAATTCGCAAGAAACAGTCAGCGCGTTGATGGCCAATGCCAAAGAAACGGAAGAAATAACAACGGTGATGCTGGACGTTATTAACGACCTCCAAACCAGTATTGACGAGATTAGCCGGATTACGGAAGTCATTGGTAATCTGGCCGAACAATCCAACCTTTTGGCGTTGAACGCCTCGATTGAAGCCGCGCGTGCCGGTGAAATGGGGAAAGGTTTTGCCGTCGTGGCGGAGGAGATGAACCAACTGGCGACCCGGTCGCAGGATGGCGCCAACACAATCAATGCGATTGTGAAGAGCATCCTTGAAAAGATTCTGTTGTCCACGTCGACGATCGAACGGGGATATGCAATCATGGCCAGACAAATGGAGTCGGTCACCGGAGCGCAGGAATCCTTTACGCGCATCATTACGGCCATGGACGAAACGACCAGACGGATGATGGAGATGGTGGCCATCATTAATGAAGTTGGCCGGGCCAAGGAAGAAACAACCCAATCTATTGAAGTGATCAGTTCCATCTTGGAAGAGACAGCCGCTTCGGCGGAGGAGGTCTCCGCCGCGACGGAAGAACAGACCGCCATTGCCGACCAAGTCAAGAGTCTGGCCGCCGATTTGCGGAGAATGGCCGAGAGTCTAGTTGGCATGATTGAACGGTTCCAAGTTGAGCCGGGCACGGAAGCAAGAGTTTCTTAGGGAGGGAGCAAAATGTCCAAGCGAACAGTAGTCCTCTTGCTCTTGGTGGTGTTGGTTTTAGCGTCGGTGTTCGTAAGTGCCACTGGTGCCGAGAAAAAAAAGATCGTGGTCGGCTTTGCCCAGGTGGGAGCGGAAAGTGCTTGGCGAATGGCCAATACCGAATCAATAATCTCCGAAGCGAAGAAACGCGGGGTCGAATTGATCTTTGTCGACTGTCAACAGTTGCAAACCAACCAGATCAAAGCGCTCCGGTCTTTTATCGAACGGAAGGTTGATGTGATTGGCTTTTCGCCGATTGTCACCACCGGGTGGGAAGAGGTCCTGCGGGAGGCGAAACAGGCTAATATTCCCGTCATCCTGACCGATCGGGGAGTTGACTGCGCAGATGATTCCCTCTGGGTGACGTTGATCGGCTCCGATTTTGTGGAGGAAGGACGCCGGGCGGCGCGTTGGCTGGCGGAAAAGATGAACGGCAAGGCGAATATCGTTGAATTACAAGGGACGATTGGCTCGGCGCCGACGATCGACCGGAAAAAGGGATTTGAAGAAGTGATCGCCAATTACCCTGAGATGAAGATTATTATGTCAAAAACTGGCGACTTTACGCGGTCTAAGGGTAAGGAAGTAATGGAAGAATTCCTGAAGGCCGAAGGGGACCGGATTGACGTCCTGTTTTCCCATAATGATGATATGGCGATCGGCGCGATCCAGGCCATCGAGGCTTACGGGCTCAGGCCCGGTGTGGACATCATTATTGTTTCCGTCGATGCGATCCGCGCCGCTTTTGAAGCGATGATTGAGGGTAAGCTTAACTGTACAGTAGAGTGTAACCCCCTGTTGGGACGGCAGTTTTTTGACGCGGTGGAAGCCATCATGGCCGGCGAACCCCTTCCCAAACGGATTATCGTGGAGGAAGGAGTCTTCCCCCAGGAAGTGGCCAGGGATGTGCTGCCGACCCGTCGGTATTGAAGAGTGAAGTTTGACCAAACGTCTGGAGGTATTAAGGCCAATTCAAAACTGGACATGGCAGAACGCCAGTACGGTTTGGAACAAGATTGGCAGTAGAATGTTCATGAGATCAGGAGGAGCAGAAATGGCCAAAATGGTCTTGGATTTAGAAAACGATACTCCACGCCCGTATGAAGAGAGCCAGGTGGAGCCCGCAAAGGGCAAGGCGGCAAAGGGATTTATCCGCAACCGCCTCATCTGCTGTTTTTTACTGATTTCTTTGACGCCAATCATTATCACCGGGTTCTTAGCGTACAACAGTTCGCGGACAGCGATTATGAGGAAAATAAAGCAATATTCGCAAGCTGTGTTGGGACAGACCGTGGCGAACATCCAATCCAAGTTGGCGGAGTTTGAAAATACTTCCGTGCGCCTTTTTATCAATAAAGGTTTCAACAGTAATTTGGCTCTTTTAGCCGGGGCGCAAGATGAAGACCAGCTTCTCCTGGCCAAAAGAGAAGTGGAGTCAAATTTTAAGGAATATATGATTAGTAATCCGGATATCTTCGGTTTCATGTTTATCTGCGATCCTGATCTCGAACGATCGGTGGTCATTACCAAGGATTATTATGATGATTTTATCCAACTCATCAAAAACTTTAAAGAACACAACAGTTACCACAATATTTGCGCCGCCGGCGGGGGGATTGTTTGGTCATCGGCGCTTAAAATAAACCGTAGTCATTTTGTGCTTTTGGGGCGGCAGATCAAAGATATCGCCAGCGGAGAGTCCCTGGGGGTCTTGGCGATTATTGTTGATGAAGAAAAGATTGACCGACTGATTAACTTAAATATCTACAACCGCCTTTACATTTCATTGGCGGAGATTGAAAGTTATTCGATGGTCATCAACAATAAGGGGGAGATCGTTTCCACGCCGTTTAAAGAGGATATTGGCAAGAATTTTTCAAGCATCATTAAAGAAACAAAACCTTTGGATGAAATCTTCAGTTTTGTCTCCGACCGGGACTACGGGAGTGAAATCAACCAAGGGAGTTTCATTACCGATGTGAACGGCCGCCAAACCCTGGTGACTTTTAAGACCATCGGGAGCAAAGTCGGGATCGGGGGAAAAAGTGGGTGGCACCTTTTGAGCCTGGCCCCGACCACCTATTTATACGCGGATGTCCAAAAGTTTGGGGTCACCACTTTCTCTTTGGGTCTAGCTTGTACGGCGATTGCCCTCCTTGGTTCACTCTATGTCAGTTCCATCATCAATAAATATCTCGAATAAAACCGGTAGGATCTCAACCACACTGCCCGGAAGAGGTTTTTACGTTGCCTTTACGGAGAGAACAGGCCATAGTAATGTCGGACAAAGGAGTGGTCGCGTGAATCACTTCAAATTTAAAAAAAGGTTATTTCTACTCCTTTTAGCTTTCGTCCTGAGTTTCTCCCCGGGTAATGTTTTGCGCGTGGGGTCCACGGACCGGACGCGCCCGATTATCATTTCAATTGTTCCGAAATCCCTTGACAACCCTATGCTGATCGAGGCGAAAGAAGCAGCCGAGTTAACGGCAGAACGGCTCAATGTAAAGTTGGAATGGGTTGGCCCCTTTAAGGTCGATGTACATACCCAGATTAAAATCATTGAAGGGTTGATCCGGCGGAAAGTAGACGGGATTGCGGTCAGTTGCAGCGATGCCGAACAACTCCGGCCGGTGATCGATAAGGCGGTGGCTGCCGGGATTAAAGTGGCGACGATGGAAGCCGATGCCCCGGAAAGCAACCGTTTGTTTTACTGTGGTACCAATAATTACGCTGCCGGGGCGAAATGCGGGGAAGTTTTGGTCCGGATTGTGACCGCCAAAGGTTGGGCGGACCGGGAGTTGAACACGGTTATCCTGACCGGCAGCACGAAGGCCCATGATCTGAACGAAAGAATCCGGGGTTTTCAAGAAGCGGCCGTCGGCCGGCTCAAACTAAATTACCGAACCCTGCTGATCTGTAATGAGGATACGACCACCGCCGCAAAGGAGGTGGAGGCTTATCTCAAAAAGCATCCGGAGACCGATGTTCTCTTTTTTACCGGGGGGTGGGCTTTCCTCGGGCCGCCGGAGACGCTGCCCGTTTATGACCAATGGTGCCAAAACGGCGGGATTACTGTTGCGATGGATACTTCTTATCCGGTGTTGCAAGCGGCCCTGCGCGGTTTTGCCCAGGCTTTGGTGGGGCCCGATTACCGGAAGATGGGCGAGTTTACCGTCAGTTACCTGGTCTGTGCCATTAAGGATCTGCCGATCCCTTCCGATTTTATAGATACCGGCTTCGAATTGGCCGATGAAAGCAACTTCAGTCAATTACTCCAGACAAAGAAACCGTGGGATATAAAATGAAAAAGCTGATGATGGCTGGTCGAAAATTTTTCCGCAATCTCCGCCTCAGATCGCTGCGGTCAAAGATTATCCTGTCCTTTACGGGTTTAAGCCTGATTCCCCTGCTCTTATTGGCTTTTCTTTCCTACTATACCTACCTTGAGATCCTCCAGCAGAATGTCCGTACTTACACGGAGGCTGTTATTAACCGGGTGGAACGTAACCTCCAGATCTACCTGAGCGATCTGGAGCGGATCCTCGAATTCAGGAACGATTATTACATTCTGCAATTTTTGAAACTCAGTCTGATTGATGACGTTGAGGGCAACCAGAAATATACCTACCGTTTATGGGAGAATTTAAACAATATCAAAAAATACAAGACCGATCTGCGGGAAGTCGCGATCACAACCTTAAAAGGGGTAAAAATCGGTTGTTATGGCGTGACCAACGTGGACCTTTCCCAAAACGAACTTTTTCAAATCTTGGCCAACCGGACGGCACAAGACAATACGATGGCGCTTTACGGGCCCCATGACGATTGGCTGGGGGGGAAGGTCTTTTCCGTTGGTTGTGCGATCTACGGCGATTATGATAACTTTTTAGGGGTTATGAGCGTCGATGTGGAGCTTGACCTCCTGGCGCGGATCTGCAGTGATATCAGGCTGGGGAAGACCGGTTATGTGACCCTGGTCGACCAAAACGGGCAAATTATCTTCCATCCCGACCCGGAGTTGATCGGAAAATCCGTCGGGCTCCTCCTGGGCAATCCGGTGGGCGAATCCTGGCGGAGTGGCTATTACACCTATGGCAACCGGGTGATCATGGGAAAGACCTTGCCCCTGGCGAATTGGAGCATTATCGGCATCTCCGACCGGGCGGAATTGATCGCGGAGATGACGACGGTTGCCCGGATGTCTTTTGCCTTAATTGCGGCGACCATTATTGCCGTGGTCTTAGGCTCGCTCTTGCTGGCCAGTGTATTAACGAAGCCGTTGAAAGAACTCCAGGCCTCGATGTGGGCAGCGGCGGAAAATCTTGATACGGTTGTTCCGGTCCGCACTTTTGACGAGATTGGCCAGCTCGGAAAGGCCTTTAACCAGATGCTCATCGAGATCCGGCGGTTGATGCGCCAAAGTGTTCAGGAACAAAAGAAACTGCGCCAAATTGAGATGCGGGCGCTCCAGGAGCAAATCAAACCGCATTTTATCTACAATACGCTGGAGGTAATTATCGGCTTATTGGAAACAAACCAAAATGAAGATGTGATCAAGATGGTGGAAGCCCTGGGGGCTTTCTTCCGGATCAGTTTGAGTCAAGGCCGGGAGTTAATCAGTATCAAGGAAGAAGTGGATCATGTCCATAACTACCTTTATATCCAAAAACTACGCCATGGCGAAAAGTATGATTACCGGATCGAGGTTGAGGACGGGATTGCCAACTTTAAGACATTAAAGATCCTCCTGCAACCATTGGTTGAGAATGCCATTTACCACGGGGTACGTTCTTTGGAAACCAATGACGGTTTAATTACCGTCCGGGGTTACCGGGAGGAAAAGACGATCTGCTTTGAAGTGGAAGATAATGGCCAGGGCATGCCGGCCGACCTGGTTGACAAGATCAACCGTTATTTACGGGGAGAAGGTCCGGAAGACCAAGAGAAACACGGGTTTGGCTTACGCAATGTCCACGAACGGATCGTCCTTGCTTTTGGCCAAGAATACGGATTGTGGTTAACTTCCACCCTCGGGCAGGGCACCAAAGTAGTCCTTCGTTTACCGCTGATCAAATAAAGGGGAGGCAAAAGGAGGTCAGTCGATGGGCGGAATTTTGCTGGTTGAAGACGAAGAAGCGATCCGGCAAAAATTAATGAATAATGTCCCGTGGCATGATTATGGTTTTGATCCGGTCCTCGGGGCCAGTAATGGGGAGGAGGCTTTGTCCCTCCTCGAACAGTACCCGGTCCAGATCGTCGTAACTGATGTGCAGATGCCGGTGATGAATGGAATTGAACTGATTAAAGAGATTAAAAAGCGGAATTACCGGATGAAAATCATTGTTATCTCCGGTTTTGCCGAGTTTGAATATGCCCGGGAATCGATCAACTTGGCGGTCTCCGAATACCTCTTAAAACCCTTTGCGACGAAACGCCTTTTGGAAGTGGCGTTGCGGCTGAAGGGGGAGATCAATGCCGAACAGGCGAAAGAGCAGGAGATCGCTGCCCTGCGGGCGCAAATTGGCAAGAACATGTCGGCGTTAAGAGAAAAATTTCTCACCGATCTGTTAAACGGAAAGGTGGCGAAGGCCGATTTTGCCGCGAAATTACAGTTTTTAGGGCTGGATAAGTATGAAAACAGACCCTTCCAAGTGGTGGTGGCGGAACTGCATGACGTTTCCGACTTGCTTGTTCCGGAAGAGGATAAATATCTATTGGACCTCCGGTTTTACCAGCATCTTAGGCAGGTCCTAGCCGGTTCATCCTACCAGTTCCTGCTCCTCAATTACTACCATCACCAAATGGTCGCGGTCGTTTTTGATCCGGATCAGGTTTTTCCGTTACGGTTGGAAGAATGGTTAACTAGACTTCGAGGTCTTTTAAATAAAGACATTACCTTCGGGGTGAGCAATTGTTACCAAACGCTGTTGGACCTTTTCGTGGCGCACCGGGAAGCCGGGATGGCGCTGCAAAACCGGTTCCTCTATGGTTTTAACCGGGTTTACGCCGTCGGCGATCTTAACCTGGCCCATCCGGGTTACCATAAAATATTTTACCAACTTTACCAGAACCGTATTTTTGATGATTTAAGGGTGGGCGCCAACGACGAGATCCTTGAAGACTTGGCGAAGTTGTTTGCGGAGATGAGAGCCTCCTTCCTGGGGCCGGAACCGATCCGGATTATCGCCGCGAATTTGTTGCTCTTAACCTGCGCCACCCTCAATGAGTTGGGCTATGACTTGGAAGAGATCTTTCCGGATGGCGCTCCTCCCTTAAGTATGATCAGCCGTACCCAGAGCCTGGATGAACTGGAAGCGGAATTCAAAAAGATCTTTTCCCGGATCAACCAGTTGATCAGCCGGAACCGGGAGAACCTTAACCAGCAGCGGGTTGATGAAATCCGTCGCTACCTGGAAACGAACTACGCGGAAGAGATTACCCTCTCCGCGATGGCGGAGAAATACAAGCTTAGCCCCGGATACCTCAGTCTGCTCTTTACGGAACGGACCGGTAAGAATTTCTCCGATTATCTGACCGAGTGCCGGATCCGGAAAGCCAAAGAATTACTGAAACATACGGAGATGCGTATTTATGAGATTGCCACCACCGTCGGCTATAATGACCCCTATTATTTCAGCAGTTGTTTTAAGAAAATAACCAACCAAACCCCCAGCGAGTACAGGGAATACTTGGAGAAAAACCGGCAAGGTGGCAAAACGGTGTTAAAAAAGAGTGATGCGGGATAAGCAAAACGGCGGCGCCTTTCCGGGCGGCGCTTTTGCCTTAGGAAAAACAGAATGGCCCAAAAACACCCTTGACATTTTACCTGGGTGTATGGTAATATAAGTTTTGCAAAAGAAAGAGCGGAAGTAGCTCAGTGGTAGAGCATCGCCTTGCCAAGGCGAGGGTCGCGGGTTCAAATCCCGTTTTCCGCTCCAATTTTATTT
>JAAYMP010000240.1 GCA_012521315.1 Bacillota bacterium | reverse complement strand
GGGTGTTGCCAGAATATTAGCGGGAAAAGTATAAAAGTCCTCCCTAAATTGCCTGAAGGACGGAAATAATTGGCTGCACCTCCTTGGCAGTTACAGGTTCTTGCCCAAACTGGAATAGACCGGGCTGGAGGTGGCAATACTGAACTTTGTAGTCGGCATGTTCGGGGGGTGCAGAGATGAACAAAGTGGAGATTTGCGGTGTGAACACCGCGAAACTGCCCGTGCTGCCCAACGCCAAGATGCGGGAACTTTTGGCCCGCATCAAGGAAGGAGATCAGCAGGCCCGGGAAGAGATGGTCCAGGGCAACCTCCGCTTGGTGCTCAGTGTGATCCAGCGGTTCAACAACAGGGGCGAATACGTGGATGACCTGTTCCAGGTGGGTTGTATTGGTCTAATGAAAGCCATTGACAACTTCGACTTAAATCAAAATGTGAAGTTTTCCACCTACGCTGTACCCATGATCATCGGCGAGATCCGGCGGTACCTGCGGGACAACAACCCCATCAGGGTGAGCCGGTCGCTGCGGGATATCGCCTACAAGGCACTGCAGACCAGGGATGCCTTGGCGAACCGCTACTCCCAGGAACCGTCCATTGCCCAGATTGCCGAAGAACTGGGCATCCCGCGTGAAGAGATCGTCTTTGCCCTAGACGCCATCCAAGAGCCCATCTCCCTCTTTGAGCCCATTTACAACGATGGGGGAGACCCCATTTTTGTGCTGGATCAGATCAGTGACGAAAAAAACACGGAGCGCCGCCTCATTGAAGGGGTGAGTATCAAGGAGGGTATGGCAAACTTGGGCGAGCGGGAGCGGTTGATTTTGACCATGCGCTTCTATGAGGGCCGCACACAGATGGAAGTAGCCGAAGAAATCGGCATATCCCAGGCGCAGGTTTCCCGGCTGGAAAAGGCGGCCCTAAGGCACCTGCGCAAATACATGGCCACATCCTAAAAGGGGGAAAGCTCATGTCGCGAGAGTCTTTAAGGTCGCGCCTTTTGGCCTGCTTTGTGCTGCTATGTTTAGGCGTCTGCGTATCAGGAGTCATCCTGGCCGTGGAGCGGGGGTTTCATAGTGATAAAGCTTTTGCCCAGGACTTGATTCGTCTTCATGTGATCGCCAACAGCAATCTGCCTCAAGACCAAGACCTAAAACTCAAGGTGCGGGATGCTGTTCTGCTGGAAACTAAGCGTATTCTGGGGGACATTGCCGGCAAGGAACAGGCCTATGCCCTGCTCCAATACCATGCCCAGACTTTGGAGCGCTGCGCCCAGGAAACTGTCTGGGCACATGGGTTCGACTACCCCGTGCAGGTGAAGCTGGGCAACTACCTCTTTCCATAACGGGCCTATGGGGAGTGGGTGCTGCCCGAGGGCAGTTATGATGCGGTGCGTGTGGAGATCGGCGCAGCTAGGGGAGATAATTGGTGGTGCATCCTCTTTCCGCCCCTTTGTCTAGCCGAACTGGAAGGAGCCAGTTCTGCCCTGGTTAAGGTCCAGGAAAAGACTACTGACCAGAAAGGAACACGCAGTATCGTTTTGCGTTCT
>JAAYMP010000204.1 GCA_012521315.1 Bacillota bacterium | reverse complement strand
CAACAACGTTCTTTATGTCCGGATCGACCGCACCCGCAAGATTCCGGTCACTGTCTTTCTCAAGGCGATGGGCCTGGGCAACAACGTCCAACTTTTGGAGCGCTACAACAACCACGAAGCGATCCATAGTACCCTGGAGCGGGATAGCACCCAAAATCAGGAGGAAGCCCTGATCGAAATCTATAAACGGCTGCGGCCCGGGGAACCGCCCACGGTGGACAGCGCCCGGACGCTTTTTGAGACCCTCTTCTTTGAGCCGCGCCGTTATGATTTGGCGGCCGTCGGCCGGTATAAGCTCAACAAAAAGCTGGGTCTGAATTTCCCGCCCCGTTCGGTCCCGGCCCATGTGGATGCGGACGGGAATGAAGTGCCGGCCGTGGAAGCGGTGCGCACCTTGACCCCGGAAGATGTGGACGTGGTGGTCCGTTACCTCTTGGACCTGCTGGACGGGAAAGGTGAAGTTGACGATATCGATCACCTGGGGAACCGTCGTTTGAAGCGGGTGGGCGAACTTTTACAGAATCAGTTCCGGATCGGGCTCTCCCGTTTGGAGCGGGTGGTGCGCGAACGGATGACCATTCAGGATCTGGACGTGATTACCCCCCAAGCTTTGATCAATATCCGGCCGGTGGTGGCGGCCATTAAAGAGTTCTTTGGTTCCAGCCAGCTTTCCCAGTTTATGGACCAAACCAATCCCCTGGCCGAACTGACCCACAAACGACGGCTTTCGGCGTTGGGACCGGGCGGCCTCTCCCGGGAGCGGGCCGGTTTCGAGGTGCGCGACGTCCATCACTCCCACTACGGACGCATATGCCCCATTGAAACACCGGAAGGTCCGAATATCGGCTTGATTGGTTCCTTGACCACCTTCGCCCGGATTAATGAGTACGGGTTTATCGAAACCCCTTACCGCCGGGTGATCGACGGGAAAGTGACCGATGAGATTGTCTACCTTACCGCCGATGAAGAGGATAAATATATCATCGCGCAGGCCAACGAGACCTTTAATCCGGAAACCCGGGTGTTCGACAACGAAAAAGTTTCGGCCCGTTTTAAAGAGGCGATTTTGGTGGTGCCGCGGGAAGACGTCCACTATATGGACGTTTCACCGAAACAACTGGTCAGCGTGGCGACGGCCCTGATCCCCTTCCTGGAGCATGATGATGCGAACCGGGCGTTAATGGGGGCTAACATGCAACGGCAAGCCGTTCCCCTGCTGAAGACGGAGGCTCCTTTAGTCGGGACCGGGATGGAATATAAATCGGCGATCGATTCCGGGGTGGTGATCACGGCCAAAAACGCCGGGATCGTGGAGAAAGTTACCAGCGAACAGATTCAGATCCGGACCGATGACGGGAAGATTGATTATTACCGTTTGCTGAAGTTTAAACGTTCGAACCATGGGACCTGCATCAACCAACGGCCGATCGTGGCCCACGGGCAACGGGTGGAAGCCGGTGACGTGATTGCCGACGGTCCTTCCACCGACCAGGGGGAGTTGGCTCTGGGGAAAAACGTGTTGGCCGCGTTCATGCCCTGGGAGGGTTACAACTACGAAGATGCGATTTTGATCAGTGAAAAACTGGTCATGGACGATACCTTTACCTCCATCCATATCGAAGAATACGAATGCGAAGCCCGTGACACCAAACTGGGGCCCGAAGAGATTACCCGGGATATTCCCAACACCTCCGAGGGCTCGCTGGATGATCTGGATGAAAACGGGATTATCCGGATTGGCGCCGAGGTCCGGCCGGGAGATATTCTAGTCGGGAAAGTGACCCCCAAAGGTGAAACCGAACTGACCGCCGAGGAACGCTTGCTGCGGGCGATCTTTGGGGAAAAGGCCCGCGAAGTTCGGGATACTTCCCTGAAGGTGCCCCACGGCGAATCTGGGATGGTCGTTGACGTGAAGGTTTTCAGCCGGGAAAACGACGACGAACTTGCTCCCGGGGTGAATAAACTGGTCCGGGTCTACGTGGCCCAAAAGCGGAAGATCTCCGAGGGGGATAAGATGGCCGGCCGACACGGGAACAAGGGGGTCATCGCCAAGATCCTGCCTGTCGAAGACATGCCGTTTCTACCCGACGGCACCCCGGTGGAGATCGTCCTCAATCCGCTGGGGGTTCCGTCCCGGATGAATCTGGGACAAATCCTCGAAACCCATCTGGGGTGGGCGGCGAAGGTTTTAGGTTTCACGATTGCCACCCCGGTCTTTGACGGTCTGTCGGAAGAGGAGATCGTGAAGCTCTTGGAAAAAGCCAACCTGCCAACAGACGGGAAGATCACCCTTTTCGACGGCCGGACGGGCGAACCGTTTGACCGGCCGGTTACCGTCGGGTATATTTACATGTTGAAACTGGCCCACTTGGTTGATGATAAAATCCACGCCCGTTCCACCGGACCTTACTCTTTGGTTACCCAGCAACCGCTGGGCGGGAAGGCGCAATTTGGTGGGCAGAGGTTCGGGGAGATGGAGGTCTGGGCGCTCGAGGCCTACGGGGCCGCTTATACGCTGCAGGAGTTGCTGACGATCAAGTCCGACGACGTGGTTGGGCGCGTCAAAACCTACGAAGCCATCGTCAAAGGAGAGAATGTCCCCGAGCCCGGTGTTCCTGAAGGGTTTAAGGTCCTCATCAAAGAGCTGCAAAGCCTGGGCTTGGACGTGAAGGTCCTGGCCGAAGAGGCGGAAGTGGAGCTGAAGGATGATGACGATGATGTCCGCGAGATGGCGAAAGAGCTAGGGTTGGAACTGGAGGATGCGGCCTTTGCCGACAAAATACCCGCCCGGAAGGGCGAGCGCGACGACGGGGATGAAGTTGAGGACGAAGAGGTCGAGGATGACGAGGACCTGGGTGAGGACGACTTCGAAGACGAAGTGGACGAGGATTTCGTCGATGAAGACTTTGACTTGGATGAAGAAGATCTGGAGCTGCCAACGGATCGCGATGAACAGGTAGAGAATGGGGAGGAGACCACGGAAGAACTGCCTGCCACCCGGTGATCTGCGGTCAGCGAGGAACGACAAGCTGCCGTTCAAGTTGACGAAATTCCACCAAAAAAATGGGTCAGGGAGGGATTGAGCCATGTTGGACGCCAATAATTTTGACGCCATCAAAAT
>JAAYMP010000203.1 GCA_012521315.1 Bacillota bacterium | reverse complement strand
GGGGTCGATCCGCAACTGGTCGCCGCTTTGATCTATGTGGAAAGTAAGTTTAATCCCAAAGCCCGGTCGGCGAAGGGAGCCCGGGGGTTGATGCAGATCATGCCGGAGACGGCCGCTTGGGTCGGCACGCAGAAAGGCTTGCAGATTCGGGAGGAAGATCTGGACCGGCCGGAGGTTAATATTCCGCTTGGGGTCTGGTATTTGGGTTATTTGTTCCGGGAGTTCAACGGGGACCGGGTTTTGGTCCTGGCGGCCTATAACGCGGGCAGCGAGAAGGTCAAAGCCTGGCTTGCCGCCGGGGCCTGGAGCGGCCGGGTCAATGATCTCCATAGCATCCCTTATCTGGAGACCAGGCGGTATGTGGCGAAGATTATGCGGACGTATAGTGTGTACCGGTATTTATATAATCATCGTGAATGAGGTAAAGCTCTCAGCCGGGACCGAATGGTTTTCTTCTTCCGGTGAATTTCTTGACGTATTTGGTGTAATGTTTTTGCCGGATTGTTGGCAGGCGGCATGATGAGCGGCGGATGGCTGCGTTGCTCGGTCCGGGTGGTGCTCGATATACAGGCAGTATTATCTGCGCTCCATCCTCCCTCGCGCCTTGCCCTCCTTGCTCCTAATGCCGCGAGTCAATTCAATGAAGTCTGGCTGCCAACAATCCGGCAAGGTGCACCCCGGCGCGCTGGGGTAAAACGCCGGGCTTAAGATTGACGTTTGTTTAGATCGGCAGGGTTTCGACAAATACATAATTGAGTCTTAACCGTACGTTCTACAAGATTTTTGTGGAAATATGCAGGGTACTATATTTTTTTAGAAAGTCGTTCATGCAGCCTACCACCCACGTTATATTCGGTCCCGGCTGAAAAAGTGGGGTAAGGAAGGTGCACCCCGGCGCGCTGGGGCATAGCACCGGGCTTAAGATTGGCGTTTGTTTAGATCGCGACGAAAGGATGGACAAGCAGGAAATGGCAGGAATCAAGATCGGCTGGATCTCCCTGGGTTGTCCGAAAAACCAGGTTGATACCGAATACATGATTGGCTTGACGGAAGAAGCCGGGTTTGCCAGGACGGCCGATCCGGCCGAGGCCGATATCCTGGTAATTAACACCTGTTCTTTTATTGAGGCGGCGACGCAGGAGTCGATCGACACGATCCTGGAGTTTGCCGCCTACAAGCAACACTGTTGTCGCTTGCTGGTGGTGGCCGGTTGCCTTCCCCAAAGGTACCGGCAGGAACTGGTGAAAGTCCTGCCGGAGGTGGACCTCTGGGTCGGGACCGGCGAGTATGCCCGCCTGCCGGTGTTGCTGGCGGAAGCCTTGGAAAAGAAGGGCGCGCCCCGGTTGGTGGCGGACGCGCCAGCCGGTTGGCTACCCCCGGCCCTCAACGACCGGCCGCTGACGACCCCGCCCTATTACGCGTACGTAAAGATTGCCGAGGGTTGTAGTCATCATTGCCTGTACTGCATTATTCCCAAACTCAAGGGGGAGTACCGCAGCCGGGATCCGGAGAGCATCGTGGCCGAAGTGGAGAACCTGCTGGCGCGGGGCGTGAAGGAGATCAACCTGGTGGCGCAGGATACAACGGCTTATGGCACCGACGCGGACGGCGCTTTTGACCTTAGTTCACTCCTCGCCCGCCTGGACCGGTTGGCCGGGGATTTTTGGATCCGTCTTTTCTATACCTATCCGTCGCTGATCAGCGAGGAGCTTTTACGGACGATCCGGGACTCCCGGCATATCTGCCACTATCTGGACATCCCTTTACAGCACGTGAGCACCGCCGTCCTCAAGCGGATGGGCCGCCGGAGCACGGAGGGGGAGATCCGGGAGTTAATCGGCTTGGTCCGCCGGTACCTGCCGGAGGCGGCGATCCGTTCCACTTTTATCGTGGGCTACCCGGGGGAGACGGAGGAGGATTTTACGCAGTTGTTGGCTTTTTTGGCCGCGGTGCGTCTGGATTGGGTGGGAGTCTTTCCCTATTACCGGGAGGAAGGGACCGCCGCCGCCCGGTTGCCGGGGCAAGTCCATCATGCCACTAAAAAACGGCGGGCCCGGTTGGTTTTGGCGCAGCAGCAAAGCCATTCGCTGGCCAAAAACCGGGCGCTCATCGGCCGCGAATTGCGGGTTTTATTGGAAAAAGAAAAGGCGCCGGGGTACTGGGAAGGCCGGTCGTACCGGGAGGCGCCGGCGATTGACGGGGTGGTGAAGGTGGAGGTTGCTGCGGACCAAAGGGCACGGCTCGCGCCGGGCGCTTTTGTCCAGGTCCAAATTGAAAGCGCGGGCCCCTACGAACTGGGGGGGAAAATAAAGCCGGACGTCTAAAGGAGATTCCAAATCCGATGTCGAAATCGAATTATATACTTCCGGGACTACTTAGATCGTGGTGATACCAGATGAGAATTGCCGATTATCTGACGCTTTCCAGGATTATTCTGACACCGGTCTGTTTGTTTTTTCTTTTTATCCCGATGGAGCATAAAGAGATTTATGCGGCCACCATCTTTATTTTGGCCGCGTTGACCGATGGTTTGGACGGCTATATTGCCCGTCGCCGTAACGAGTCCAGCACTTTTGGGAAGTCGTTTGACCCCATTGCCGATAAAATCCTGATTGGCGGGGCCTTGTACAGCCTCTTTATGTTGGGCGAGGTCAGCGGTTGGGTCGTGGCGGTCATCCTCGCCCGGGAGATCTTGATCACCGTCTTGCGGGCCAAGGCGCAGAAGAAAGGGCTGTCGGTGGCGGCGGGAATCTGGGGTAAGATTAAGACTTTTTCCCAAATTATCGCCATTACCATGATCATTCTTTCGGTGCCCGGGGCGCAGGTCGTGCTGTACATTGCGGTCTTCTTCACCGCTTTCTCGGGCTTTGACTATCTCTGGAAATGGAAAAGGGCGTTTTTGCCGCCCAAAAAAGATTAAAGATTAAAAAAGGTTTTGGTGTGACGCCGGAGGGCGGCTTTGAAGTCGCCAATTCGGGGCAGATACTCGCCGGTGGCCGGATCGATCCGGAACCGGTCTTTTATTTTCTCCTCCTCTGTCCGGAGGGTTTTTAAGGCGTCAACCAGGCGATCAATCTCGGTTTTGGTGTTGTAAAAGCCTAAACTGACCCGGACCATCCCCGGGAGGAGGCATTTTTTCCCCGCCTTCGCCAAATTTTCCACGGAAACAATCTCGGCTTCGGTTAACCCTAAGAGATGATGGACATACGGACGGGCGCAGAAACAGCCGTGCCGGACGCCGATTCCGGCCTCAAAGGACAGGTAAGCGGCGACTAAACCGTGGGGGATGCCTTCCAGGTTAAAGGAGATCACACCCACCCGGGGGTAACGTTCCGGCGGCGGGCCGTACAGCGTGAGGCCGGGAACGGTTTTGAGTTGGTTATAGGCGTACCTGGTCAGTTCCGCCTCGTAGGCGACCAGCCGTGGGAAATTATTCCGGGCCAGCCAGCGCAGGCTGACGGCGAGGGCGAGCGCCCCAATGAGATTCGGGGTCCCCACTTCCTCCCGGTCGGGGGGAGGGGCAAACACGACTTCCTTATGGGAAACGGCGATCACGGTACCGCCCCCAACCTGGTCCGGGATCCCGTCGTGGAAAGCGGCGAGCGGTCCAATGAGGACGCCGGAACCAAAGGGGGCATACATTTTGTGCCCGGAGAGGGCCAAATAAGTAATCGGGGCAAGCCCCGCCTGCATCCGGACGGGATAATGGGGGGCCAGTTGGGCGGCGTCAACGACCAGTTGGGCTCCGTAATACCGGGCGAGTTCGGCGATGGTTTGGATCGGGTTGATGATCCCGGTGACGTTGGAGGCGCCGCAGATGGTGACCAGTTTGACCGGGCGTCGCCCCTTTTTCAGTTTTCGTTCGAGGTCGGCCAGATCAAGACAGCCGTCTCTGGTCAGCCGGATAAACCGGACCTGTTTCCGTAACCGCCAGGGCAGATCGTTGGAATGGTGTTCCATCCAAGTGGTGAGGACTTCCGCATTCTCCAGGGGTAGTCGCCGGGAAAGCTTGTTCAGGCCGTCGCTGGTGTTCTTCACAAAAAGGGCGATGTATTTATCCGGCGGAGCGCCAAAAAAATCCAGGATGATCCGGCGCGCTTCCGTATAGACCTCGGTGGAGAGTTGGGATTTATAACCGAAACCCCGGTGCACACTGGAGTACCAGGGTAAAAAGGATTGGACGGCCTGCACGACGGCGGCCAGCGGCGGTGTGGTGGCCGCGTTGTCCAGATTGATATAAGGCCGCTTTGTTCCATCGCCCAACGGGACAATGGTGTCAATGCCGAGGATCTCCGTGCGGATCTGTTCATGCCAACTTTTTTCCATCCTGTGGCCTCCCCGCCTTTTTTCAAAATATACTATGCCTAAGGATGAGGGGTTGTGAAGGGTTACCAAGAGCGGGAGCTTCCGCCGCAATTTCCAGCGAAAATGCCGTTTAACCCCCTGTTTAGCTGGGCAGATTACAAATAGACCAATCAGAAAGGAGGCTCAGAAAGTGGCTGCTGGTCAAAAAAGTAATACCCTCGTGTACGCCCAGGCGAAAAAGGCACTGGATCAGATGAAGTACGAGATCTCCAAGGAATTAAATATCGATACTTCTCCGGTCCAAGGCGACTATTGGGGGTATATGACCGCCCGTGATTGCGGCGCGATCGGGGGTCATATGGTAAAGAGGATGATTGAAGCGGCGGAAAGAACCCTTTCCCAACAGGCGGTGGCCAATGTCCAGGCCGGGTTCCGCTCCGGGTTGACTGCCCAGGCCAACGATCAGAACACGACTAATCCGAACTTAAACCTGAACACGCTTAATCAACACTATTAAAGCCTCAAGAACATAGTCGGGAAAAACAAAAAGGGACAGTCCCCGCCGGACTGTCCCTTTTTTTGTTTCGCTGCTTTAGATCAAACCGTGTTCTTTGCCGACCCGCTCGAGGACGGCCAGGGTATCGTCCAGGTCCTCCTGGGTGTGGGTGGCCATTAAGGAGAGGCGCAGGCGGGAGAGTTTTTTGGGGACGGCCGGATAATAGACGGGGTTGACGAAGATCCCGGCCCGGTGCACATCGCGGCTGACTTTCTTTAAAACCTCTTCATCCCCGATGATAATTGGGATAATTGCCGTTTCCGCGTTGCCCAGGTTGAACCCCATCCGTCTTAGATTGGAGGTCATGTATTCAATGTTGGACCACAAGCGCCGGCGCAACTGCGGTTCGTTCTGAATGACGTCGATCCCGGCGCTGAGCGCGCCGGCGGTGGCGGGGGGCAACGCCGTGGAGAACATGTGGGAGCGGGCGTAAAAACGCAGGTAATTAACGACTTCTTTGGAGGAGGCTACAAAACCGCCCACCCCCGCCAGGGCTTTGCTCAGGGTGCCCGCCACCAGATCAATCCGGCCTTCCATGTTGAAGTGTTCGGGGGTACCCCGCCCGTTTGCGCCGATTACCCCGGTGGCGTGGGCTTCGTCGATCATGACCCGCGCCTGATAACGGTCGGCCAAAGCCTTGATCCCCGGCAGATTGGTGATGTCCCCGTCCATACTGAACACGCCGTCCACGATGATCAATTTTCCGTCGTAACCCTGTTTTTCTGCGGACTGCAAAACCTTCTCCAAGCTGTCAAGGTCATTATGTTTAAAGGTACGGAGGGTTCCGCCCGAGAGACTGCACCCGTCAATGATGCTGGCGTGGTTTAAGCGGTCATTGATGGCCACATCGTTTTTGCGGACGAGGGCGGAGACACAGCCGACATTGGAAGCGTAACCGGAGGAGAAGACCACCGCGTCTTCGCAGCCTTTCATCTTGGCCAGTTTGGTTTCGAGTTCTTTATGGAGGTTCAGGTAACCGCCGAGCAAAGGGACGCTGCCCGCGCCCGCGCCGTATTTCTCCAGGGCTTTCCGGGCTCCTTCCACCACGGCCGGGTGGGTGGTCAGGCCCAGATAGTTATTGGAGGCCATCATGACCATTTCCCGTTCCGTATTGGTGTAACGGTCAAGAATCTTGACCCGGCGCTCGGATGGACTCGTCAGGATCCGTGACCAATAGTGAAATTCATGGTCGATCAGCTCCTCCGTAAACTCGTAAAACGGTCT
>JAAYMP010000202.1 GCA_012521315.1 Bacillota bacterium | reverse complement strand
TTGACGACGGCTGGAAAGAGCTGGCCCAAGCCTTAAACCGCAAGGGGGGCGGCCTCCGCGGTTTCCGGCGAGCCGCGCGGGCCAAGCCCAATTTGGTCTATTTCCCGGCTTTAGCCTTTTGCGCTCTGTTGATCTATGCCGGGCTCTTCTGGTCCTTGGCTGCCCTGCGGTCCTTTACCCCTTTGCAACTGTGGTTGGCCGCTGTGCTGCTCATGGCGCCGGCGATCGGTGGCGCCGTCCGTCTGGTCCATACGGTCTTGAACTGGGTTTTCCCGCCGCAGATCCTGCCGAAGATCGAGTTTCGCCACGGCATCCCGCGGGAAGCGTCGACCATGGTGGTGATCCCGACCCTTTTGGGCAGCATGGAGGATGTGGAGTCGTTACTCCGGAAATTGGAAGTCTACCACTTGGCGAACACCGATCCGCACATCTACTTTGCCTTGTTGACCGATTTCGTCGACGCCGCGGAAAAGGAGCGTCCGGAGGACGCTCCCTTGCTGGAGGCGGCTTTAAAGGGGATCGCGGACTTGAACCAGCGTTACCCCCATCCGAAGGGCGGGCAATACTTTCATCTCCTCCACCGCGAGCGGCGGTATAATCCACAGGAGGGGGTCTGGATGGGTTGGGAACGGAAGCGCGGCAAACTTACCGAATTCAACGCCTTGCTCGCCGGGGAAGAAAACACCAGTTTTACGACGATCACCGGCGACCGCGAATTCTATAAACAGATCCGTTATGTGATCACCCTGGACACCGATACGCTGCTGCCGCGGGAAGCCGCCCGGCGCCTCATCGGCACGCTGGCCCATCCGCTGAACGCGCCGGTCGTGGACAAGGAGAAGGGCATCGTCGTCAAAGGTTACGGCATTTTACAGCCTAAAATTGTGATCAGCAACCCCAGCGCCAACCAGACTTTGTTCTCCCTCCTCTACAGCAACCAGTGGGGAATCGACCTTTACAGCAGCGCGGTCTCCAACCCCTATCAGGATCTCTTTGGCCACGGGATCTTTGCGGGGAAGGGGATCTATGACGCCCGCATCTTCGACCAGCTCCTGCGGAGACGCTTCCCCGAAAACGCGATTTTAAGCCATGACCTTTTGGAGGGGGGCTTTCTCCGCGCCGGTTTGGTCAGCGATATTGAACTGCAGGAAGATTTCCCTTCCTCCTTTCTCAGCAATCTCTCCCGCTCCCACCGCTGGGTCCGGGGGGACTGGCAGCTCTTGCCCTGGTTGAAAAAGAGTGCACCCGACCAGGACGGAACCAAAACGCCTGTTTATTTGCCCACCATCACTCTTTGGCAAATGATAGACAACCTGCGGCGCAGCTTGGTCACGCCCGCCCTTTTCCTCTTTGTGGTGCTCTGCTTCGCCGCCCTCCCGGGCCGCGCCTTGCAAATCCTTCCCCTCCACTGGGGGGCCCTCGGCCTGCTGGCCGTGGACTATCTCCTGCGGTTGGCCCGGTCCGTCCGGTTCGGCGGGATCCCGCTCGCCCATTGTCTGGGGCGCGATCTCTTTGGCTTGGCCGCCCTGCCCTACGAGGCCGCCATGATGGTCGACGCCATTGTCCGTACCTTGTACCGGATGAAGATCTCCCACCGCCATCTTTTAGAGTGGCGAACCGCTTCGGACGTGGGCAAACAGGCCCCGAATACTTTGTGGCGCGTCTGGGAGAAGATGCTGCGCGGGCAGGTTCTGAGCCTGGCCGCCCTTGCCTTCTTATGGCGCCAATCCCCGACCGGACTGCCCTGGCTGGCTCCTTTCTTCTTCCTGTGGCTTACCGCGCCGCTCTGGGTGCATCTGACCGCTGTGCCCCGGCAACCCAAAAGAAAAGCCCTTAAGGCCGAGGAGAAGATCTATTTACGGGAGAATGCCCGGCGGATCTGGCACTTTTTCGAGACAGTGGTTACAGCGAGAGACAACTGGTTACCCCCGGACAATCTGCAAATTGACCCGGACAACGGCATCGCCCACCGGACTTCACCCACCAACATCGGGCTTTACCTGGCTTCGCTGGTTACGGCCCGTGACTTTGGGTATATCACCACCAAACAGATGGTGACGCGGATCGCGCAAACCATAAACACTTTGGAACGTTTACCCCGCTGGGATGGGCATTTCTATAATTGGTACGATACCGTCACCCTGCAACCCCTAATTCCTTTATATGTATCCACGGTGGACAGCGGCAACCTCCTGGTCTATCTCCTCATCGCCAAAGCGGGGATTAAAGAGTGGTTACAACAGCCTTGGACCAAGGGGTTGGGGCAAGGGCTGGTTGATACAATCCGTTGGGAAGAGCAGAAAAAAGAGACCACCGCCTCCTGGGCCGGTTATTTTGAACCCGATCTTGAAGGCGTACCGGCCATCCTGACCTGGTACCGCCTGCTGAAAAAGGCCAGGGAAAAGGCGGAGGAGGCCGGCCGGGAGTCTCTCCGCCATGCGGTGGCCGCCATCGATCTGCAGATCGAAGAGCTGGAGTGGTTCTTCCCCTGGTTGCCAGAGCTTTTGGCGGCGGGCGGGCACGACAGCGATGAGCTGGCAGATAAATTGCGTGCCGTAAAGAATTTCGCGGAAGTAATCGCCCTGGCCGATCAGGCCGGTCAGGAAGCGGCCGGCCAAGGGGAAGCGGAGCGCCCGGCCTTAACCGAATTGCTCTTGGTTTCGCGCGCGCGGATCGAGGAGTTTTTATGCGACGGGGAAAGACTATGCGCGCAGCTGGAAGCACTGGTCGCCGCGCATGATTTTACCCCGCTTTACGACCGCCAGCGGCGTCTCTTCTCCATTGGTTACAACGTCAGCAACCAGCGCCTGGATTCGTCCTATTACAACCTTTTGGCCTCCGAAGCGCGCCAGGCCAGCTTTATCGCGATTGCTTTGGGCCAGGTCCCGGTCAAACACTGGGCTTCCATGAGCCGCACTTCGACCCTGGTCGCGCATAAGCCGGTCCTCATCTCCTGGACGGGGACGGCCTTTGAGTATCTGATGCCTTTGCTCGCGATGACCTGCCATCCCAACACGCTCTGGGAGCAGACTTACCAGTTGATGGTGAAAAGCCAGATCAATTACGGGAAAAAACTGGGCCTCCCGTGGGGGGTCTCCGAATCGGGCTATTATGCCTTTGACCACCGCTTAAACTACCAGTACCGGGCCTTTGGGATTCCCACGCTGGCCCTGAAGCAGGGCCTTGAGAAAGAGCGGGTGGTAACGCCCTATGCCACCTTCCTCGCCGCCATGGTGGCGCCCAAAGAAGCGGTCAACAACCTCTACCGGATGGAGCGGTACGGGGCCTTCGGGGCGTTCGGCTTCTATGAAGCCCTGGACTTTACCCCGGAACGCCTCCCGAAGAAGAGGAATTACGCCATCGTCAAAAGCTATATGGCGCACCACCAGGGCATGTCCTTGATCGCCCTTGGGAACCTTCTCCACGGTAACTTAATGCACCGGCGTTTTCTGAACGACCCGCGGGTGTTCAGCACTGACCTGTTGTTACATGAACGGATTTTGGCGCCTACGGTCGTCAAGACGCACCAACAGATCCCAAGATACTTGCCGACTCGCTACCAACGGGACGAAGGCTTTGACCCGCGCCATTTTGCCACACATGACACCCCGTTGCCCGTGGCCAGTTTCCTGTCGAACGGCCGCTATCTGGTGATGGTCTCCAACAGCGGCGGCGGTTTCAGCCAGTATAAGGACCTTTTGTTGACCAGTTGGGAAGAGGACCCGATCAAAGATCACCATGGCGTCTTCTTCTACATCAAAAACATCACCGACGGCAGCACGTGGTCGCCCACCTTCCATCCCCTCCGGGACAGTTCGGATCCGGTGACCATGGATTCGGAACTGGACCGGATCGTCTTTACCAAAACGAGAGGGCAGGTCCAGACCCAGTTGAAAATCTGTGTGGTTCCGGACGAGGATGCGGAGCTTCGCCAGCTCTCCCTGACCAACTTTGGCGACTCCCCGTGCACGCTGGAGGTCACCAGTTATCTCGAACCGGTTTTGGCCCGGAAAGATGCTTTCCAAGCTCATCCGGCCTTCAACAAACTGTTTGTCGAAACGGAAGTGGTCCCGGAAGCCGAGGCGCTCCTGGCTCACCGCCGGACCGGACAACCAAACCCCTCGCCATGGCTGGTTCATGCCCTCCATGTCGACATGCCTCCCATTGGGCCTTTGGAGTTTGAGACCGACCGCTCCCGGTTCGTCGGCCGCGGCCGCTCGTACCGCATTCCGGTGGTCATCGAGACCAACCAGCGCTTATCAGGCACCACTGGTGCGGTCCTCGACCCGGTCTTCTCCCTCCGGCGGCGGGTGCAATTGAACCCCGGGGAAACCGCCAACTTCACCTTTATCACCGGGATCGCGCCCTCCCGGGAGGAAGCGTTGGAACTGGTCGACCGGCTTGCTTCGCCCTACCGCTTCGAACAGGTCTGCGAAGTGGCCTTTAACCGCGCCCAACTGGAACTGCAGGAGATGAAGATCCCGCTCCACCAGGTCCGGCTGCTCCAGTTGATGGCGTCACAGATCTTCTATTATAACTATTACCAGCGGACCCGCAGCAGCGCGCTGCGGAAAAACGTGAAGGACCAATCGGCCCTCTGGGCGTATGGGATCTCCGGCGACCTGCCGGTGATCCTGCTCTGGCTGGAGGACCAAAGCGACACCAGCCTTGCCGAGCAGATCCTCCGTTTCCACCAGTACTGGAAGCGCAAAGGTCTGGTCACCGACTTGGTGATCCTGACCAACAACGATGAAGGTTACCGGCAAACCCTCTTTGAGGAGGTCCAACGGATCATCCACTCCTTCCCGGAACCGGAAGATTTGGAGCGGCCGGGCGGCGTCTTCCTCTTTGCGGCCGGGACCATTCCAAAGGAGGATCAGATCCTCCTCGAGACGGTGGCCCGGATTGTCCTCCACAGCGACGGCGGTTCGATCCGCTCCCAGTTGCGACCGGTGGTCAACCTGCGGCGCAGCTTGCCGCCGTCCCAGCCGGTCCGGCTGCCAACCCCGGTGGAAGCCAATTACATCCCAACCGAATCCCCCGAGGAACTGCTCTTCTTCAACGGCTGGGGTGGCTTCACGCCGGACGGTAAAGAATACGTAATCCAGTTGCGGACGAAAGACCTGCTCCCCACGCCGTGGTGCAATATCATCGCCAACCCCAAGTTCGGCTTTACGGTCTCCGAATCGGGCGGCGGGTACACCTGGGCCGCCAACAGCCGAGAGTTCAAGTTGACGCCGTGGTCCAACGACCCGGTGCTCGATCCCTCCGGCGAGATCTGCTACCTGCGGGACGAAGCAAGCGGCCTGTTGTGGACGCTCACGGCCTTACCGATCCGAGATACCGCACCTTATACGGTCCGCCACGGTCAGGGTTACACCGTCTTTGAACACCAAAGCCAGGGGCTGATCCAGACCGGGCTGGTCTTTACGCCCATTGATGCCCCGGTCAAAATCCTGCGTCTGACCTTGCAAAACACCGAGGACCGGGAACGGGAGATCGCCGTTACCCATTACCTGGAATGGGTTTTGGGGGTCAACCGCGAAAAGAATGCCCCGTTTATCGTCACCGAGTACGACCGGAACAGCGGTGCGCTTTTGGCCCGGAACGTTTACCAAAAAGACTTCAGTGACCAGTACGGGTTTTTGGGGATCTGGACCGGCGGCCCGGAGATCGACCGCAGTTGGACCGGGGACCGGGCCGAGTTTATCGGCCGGAACGGTAGCCTATCCTTCCCGGCGGCCCTCAAACGGGAGAAACTGTCCAACACCACCGGCGTCCAGCATAACCCCTGCGGGGCGATGCAGGTCAAGATCTACCTCCCGCCGCAGGGGGAACGGACCGTCTACATCCTGGTCGGGGCCGCCACTTCCAAAGAGCAAGTCCGGGAAATGATGCGCAAATACGGTCGCAAGACCGGCGTCGAAACGGCCTTAAAAAATGCCAGAAATTACTGGGCCGATCTACTGGGCCGTGTTCAAGTCACGACCCCCGACCGCGCTTTCGACCTGCTCCTCAACAACTGGCTACTGTACCAGACGGTCAGTTGCCGCCTGTGGGCACGCAGCGCCTTCTACCAATCGGGGGGCGCCTATGGCTACCGGGATCAACTCCAGGACGTCCTGGCCTTGCTCCACGCCCGGCCCGGGTTTGCCCGCCGGCAGATCCTGCTGCACGCCGCCCACCAGTACTTGGAAGGCGACGTCCAGCACTGGTGGCATGAAGAAACCGGTTATGGGATCCGGACCCGTTTCTCCGACGATCTGTTGTGGCTGCCGTACGCCGCCTGCCGCTATGCCAAGCACACAGGCGACCAGAGGATTTGGAAACACCGCATCCCGTTCCTGGAAAGCCCACCCTTGGAAGAACATGAACTTGAACGTTATGAGCAGGCCAAGGTCTCCACGGAGACGCGAACCCTCTATGAGCACTGCGTCCGCGCCATCGAACGGGCCCTCCGCTTCGGCCCGCACGGTCTCCCCTTGATGGGCACGGGCGACTGGAACGACGGGATGAACGCGGTTGGGGCGGGCGGCCTGGGTGAAAGCGTCTGGTTGGGATGGTTTCTCTACCATGTCCTCCAGGAGTTCATCCCCATTGCCGTCAAACAGAAAGATCCCGAACGCGCCGAACGCTACACGGCGATCAGCAATGAGTTGGTCGCCGCCCTCAACGAGCACGGCTGGGACGGCCAGTGGTACCGCCGGGCTTATAACGACCGCGGCGAGCCGATCGGTTCGATCACCAATACGGAATGCCAGATCGACTGTATTGCCCAGGCTTGGGGTGTCATCTCCGGGGCGGCTGAGCTTGACAAAGCCCTCCTGGCGATGAATTCTTTAGACCATAAACTGGTCCGCCGGGAAGAGGGGACGCTCATCTGTCTCCTGACGCCGCCCTTTGACAAAACCGAACCCAGCCCCGGTTATATCCAAGCCTATCCCCCAGGGATCAGGGAAAACGGCGGGCAGTACACCCACGGCACGATCTGGGCCGTGATCGCCTGGGCCCTGTTGGGCCAGGGGAACCGGGCTTATGACCTGTTCCGGATCCTGAACCCGATCAACCAGACGCGGACCTACAATGAGGCCCAGCGCTACAAGGTTGAGCCGTACGTCATGGCCGCCGATGTTTATTCCGTCCCGCCCCACACCGGCCGCGGCGGCTGGACCTGGTATACGGGCTCGGCCGGCTGGATGTACCAGGCGGGCTTGGAATGGATCCTGGGCCTCCGGCGCCAGGGGCCCGTCCTCCACCTCAAACCATGTATCCCCGAAGACTGGCCCGGCTTTTCCGTCCGGTACTGGTACGGCCAGACCGAGTACGAGATTAAAGTGGAAAACCCCGAACGGAAACAGACGGGCGGCTCCTATCTGGAGCTGGACGGGGAGCCGTTGGCGGAGATCGAGGCCGGGGTCCCCCTCGTCAACGACGGGGAAAAACACCGGGTCTTGCTCATTCTTTAGGCAATGAAATTTTGCCATACGAAAAAGGGGTGTCCGTCGGTGCGGACAACCCCTCTTGTTTTCCCCTCTTGCTTTCGTATTTCCTTTCGCCAGTTCGCCTTGGCGCGCGGTGGCGTCTGGTGTTTTCCCGGCCGGAGTCCCTTTTAGACGTAGATCCGGGGTACCCGGCTGCTGATCTGGCAGACCACCTCGTAGTTGATGGTGTTCAGGTGGTCGGCGACCTCTTCCACCGTGATTGCCTTTCCCCCTTGTTCCCCGATCAGCACTACTTCGTCGCCCACCTGGACCGGGGTGTCGCCCACTTCGACCATGCATTGGTCCATGCAGATGGTGCCGACGATCGGGTGGTACGCGCCGTTAATCAAGACCCGGGCTTTTCCCGAAAGGGCCCGGAGCCAGCCGTCGGCGTACCCGATGGGCAGCGTGACAATGGTCGTCTCCCGGCTGGTATGGTAGCACTGGCCATAGCTGATGCCGAGCCCGGCCGGGACTCGCTTCACAAACACCACCTTGGTCTTAAGGCTGAAGGCCGGTTTCAGTTTGATCTTCCCTTGGGCACACCACGGCGAAGGCCACATCCCGTATAGAATCAACCCGGCCCGCACCATGTCGAAGTAGCTTGCGGGCAGGTTAAGAACCCCTCCGCTGTTGGCGATGTGTTTCAAGGGGATCTTGATTCCTTTGCTCTCCAGTTCAGCAACCAACCGCCCAAAGGCCGCCAGTTGTTGCCGGGCGTAGGTCAGATCGGCCGCGTCGGCCGTTGCGAAGTGGGAATATAACCCCTCAACCAAAAGTCCCGGTAAGGAAATGATTCTTTCGACCGCAGCCGCGCCATCGGCCGCCAAAAACCCGATCCGCCCCATCCCGGTGTCCACCTTGATGTGAACCCGGGCTTGTTGGTGGCGGCGGATGGCCTCCCGGGAAAGGGCGGTCGCGCCCTCCCACGTGGTGATGGTCGGTACCAGGTCGTGGGTGAAATAAGTGGCGGCTTGTTCCGGCAAGAATGGCCCAAAGACGAGAATGTTCCCGTCCACGCCCGCCTGGCGGAGGGCGATCCCTTCCTCCGGCAGGGCTACCCCGAACCATTCGATCCCCTCCGCCCGGGCCAGTTTGGCCACCTGGGCCGCCCCGTGGCCATAGGCTTCGGCTTTCACCACCGCCAGCACCCGGCAGTCCGGCCCAACCAACGCCTTGATCTCCCTGAGGTTGGCACGGAGCGCCGCCCGGTCGATCTCCACCCAGGTTGGACGAGAGATTTGTGCTTTGTCGGTCAACATTGGCCTGCCCCCATTCCCATTACCCGCGGGATCCGCGGTAGAAGGTCCCCCGCCAGGATCCCGACCGGGCCGATCTCCCTGGCCGCCAGGTCCCCGGCTTGCCCATGAAGATAGACCCCAACCGCCGCCGCCTGCGCGGGCGCCAACCCCTGGGCCAAAAGGCCGCCGATCATGCCCGCCAGAACGTCCCCGGTCCCACCGGTGGCCAACGCCGGGTTACCCGTGGGGTTGATATAAATGGGCTCCTCCGCACTGCCCACGAGGGTCGCCGCACCCTTCAGCACAAGCGTAACCCCCCACTCTCTGGTCTTTTCCTTCACCAACGCCAAACGGTTGGCCTGTACTTCGCCGGCCGTAAGCCCGCAAAGGCGGGCCATCTCCCCCGGATGGGGCGTCAGGACCAACCCCTCCTTAACCTTCTCCCACCACCGGGAGATGGTTGCCAAAAGATTCAGGGCGTCCGCATCCAGCACACGGCAAGGCCGCTCCAGACCAAGGACCGTCGCCAGGATCGCCCGCCCGTCCGGCTGGGTTGAAAGCCCCGGCCCCACCACAATGGCGTCGTAGGCGTCCCACTGAAGCTTAGACCAAGGTTTGGCCAGCACTTCCATGGGTTTTTCGGGGAGGTTTAAGCCATCCCGTACCCCCAGCGTCACCAAGCCCGCCCCACTCCGCAAGGCCGCCAGCCCCGCCAAGACCGGCGCCCCGGTCATGCCCGGCGAACCGCCCACAACCAAAAGGTGGCCTTGGGTTCCTTTATGGGCCTCCGCTTTCCTCTGCGGAAGCAAGGCAGCAAGCTCACGCTGGTTGAAAGTATAATAACCGGTGGCCCGCTCCCGCAGCAAAGGCGGGGGAAGGCCGATCCCGTCCACGATGACCTCACCGGCATACTCCCGGCCGGGGTAGACCAGCAGGCCAACTTTGGGCAGGCCGAAGGTGACGGTCAGCGTCGCCCGCACGGCGGGGCCCGGCACCTGGCCGGTATCGGCTTCCACGCCGGAGGGAAGATCGACCGCCACTACCGGCCGGTCGGCCTTATTCAGCGCCGCAATGACCGCGGCCATCTCCGCCGCCACTTCTCCCCGGAAACCGGTTCCCAAAAGCGCATCGACCAGGACGGAAAAGGAGGAGAGCAGCGCGGGCGCCTCCAGCAAAGCCGTCCAGGGCGCTTCCCTAATCCCCAGGCGCCGGGCGATCTCCCGGTTGGCCGCCGCGTCCGGGGGCAACTGCTGTTCCGCTCCAGGGGTAAAAACCGTTACCTCCACCCCGTCCAGGATCAACAGCCGGGCCAACGCCCAGCCATCCCCCGCATTGTTGCCTTTGCCGCAGATGACGCCCACTTTCCCCAGGGAAAAACGGGCTTTGAGGGCCCGGAAGAGCGCAAGGGCCGCGTGTTCCATCAACAGCAGCCCTGGATAGGCGTACTCCGCCATGGCCAAGCGGTCAATCTCCCGCATTTCCTGTGCCATTGCCACTTTCATGAGTTAATCCGCTCCATAATAACCTGCGCCACCGCGTATTCTTTACTATGGGCAATCGACAAATGGGTCTTCTCCACCCCCTGCGCCCGGAGGTAGTCCCGGAGGCGAGGGGATAAAGAAAAATAAGGAGCACCCAGTTGGTCGTTGTGCACCTCGATTTCATGCCACTTAAAACCACGAAAGCCGGTGCCCAGGGCTTTAAAAAAGGCTTCTTTCGCCGCAAACCTTCCGGCCAAACGGTGGGCGGCCCGGCCACAGTTGGCCAACTCGTCCGGGGTAAAGACCCGCCGTAAAAAAGTCTCCCCCCGTTTGGCCATTAAATTAGCGATCCGGCTGATTTCAACAATGTCAGTTCCGATCCCCTTGATCATCATAAACTTAAACTCCAGTGTCCGGCCTCCAAGTTCTCACTCGGCGGGCCAATCTTTTGGTAGAAGGAAGTGGCCACGTTTTCAAAACCATAATGCCGGTAATAGAGGAGCGGTTCGGTTCCCCCGGTCAAAAAATAGCCGCCGGCCCGCAAAGCCCGGTTAAAACCGACGTAGATTTTGTGCTTGGCCTCCTCCGTAAAGTAGATCACCACATTCCGGCAGATAATCAGGTCCATATCCTCCGGGTAGGGTTCCTGTAGTAAATTGTGCTTCTTGAATTGGACCTGTTTTTTCAAGGCCTCATCAAAATAGAATACCTCCTCCTCCTGCCGGAAATACTTCTCCCGTAAATCGGGGGGCAAACTTTTCACTTCATTAAAAGAGTAGACTGCGTGCTGGGCTTTTCTCAAAATTGCCTCATCAATATCGGTGGCCAGAATCGTCGCCTGGTCGAGTGCGTTCAACTCATTTAAAATAATGGCGATGGAATAAGGTTCGGCCCCGTTGGAACACCCCGCCGACCAGATCCGGATCCCGCCCGTTCTCTGTAAAATCTCGGGCAAAAACCGCTGCCACAGCTCGATAAAACGGTCCGGATTCCGGAAAAATTCCGAAACATTAATGGTCAACCGTTTGACAAACTCTTGATAACGTTGGGGGTTGGTCTTCAAGGCCGTAAGATATTCATCGTAATCGCGGATCCCCCAAAAGTTCATCAGGGAATGGATCCGCCGGTCCATCTGCTGGCTTTTATATAAAAAAAGATCGGTCCCGCAGAGTTCGGAAACTGCCTTTTTGAACTCCTCATAGGAAAGGGCCATGCTCCAATCACCCTCCGCTTCCCTTATCCATGCGATCTGAGCATGCTGATCCATTCGACAGGCACCGGTGTTTTCCTTTTCAAAGCTTTTTACGCTCAGTAAGATCTCCACCGGGCCCAACGGAATGAGCTGGGACGGCTGCGTAAAAGCCGCGTCCCTCAATCCAGGATCAGGTCGTCCAAAGGCCGTTTCGGCACATGATGGACAGCCTGATCATCCCGCCAGTAGCGGATATCGCCGCTTTCATCCACCGTCTCAAGGACAACTTCTTCTTTCGGCCGGCCCAAAGCCAAGACCAGCAAGATCTCGAAATGAGCCGGGATCTGGAGGTCCTGCCGTAACCTCTCCCGGTCAATGGAGGCGATGATACAGCCGCCCAGCCCCGCCTCGACCGCCCCCAAAAGGATGCTTTGGGCCGCAATCCCGTGGTCACAGTCGAAATTTTTACTGATGGTGGTATCACCCAGGATCACTATATACCCCGCCGGGCGTTCACCGGGGGCCGGCCCCGGCCAGTCGGTCAGATACCCCGCCCAGCGCAGGTGGGGAAAGATCCGGTTGTTCCGTTCCGGGGTATATGACAACAGATACTTTAGAGGTTGACGGTTGGCCGCCGAAGGCGCGCACCGCGCCAGATCCACCAATTGGACCAAGATGTCCCTGGTGAGCGGCTCATGCTCATAAAACCGGCGGTAACTCCGGTTCTGACGGATCAATTCCTTAAGCATACAGTCTCCTCCTTAAGCTTTGTCCATCTTCCTTATCTTTATCTTTGACCATCGATCAACATCTTTCCGCCAAATCCGCCGCTTCCCCGCCGGGCTTGCGGTCTTTCACTTCCCGGGCCGTCAGGATTAAACTGCGGAAGGTCACGGCACACAAGACAATTGCCCCGCCCACCAACGCCCAGACGCCCGGTGTTTCACCGGTAAAGATCAAGACCCAAACCGGGTTCAACAACGGTTCCAGCAGCGGAACCAGTACCCCTTCCAGGGCGGATACTTTTTGCAACGCAATAGTAAAGAGAATGTAGGAGAGCCCAATCTGGAAAAAACCCATCAACGCGAGGATCAACAAGGCCATAAAGTTCGGCAGGGGGTCGTTGACCACATACGGGATGGCCACCACCGCGGTGATGAGGTTGCCCAATAACACCGATTCGACCGGGATGCCGTCCCGCTGCTTCCGGAGGAGAACAGCGGTCAAGGCAAAGAAAACGCCGCTGACCACAGCAACCACGTTCCCCCAAAAAGCACCAGGGGTCAATTCTTCCTTGAAAAAGAGGCCCATGCCCGCTAAGACCACGACAATCGTCACCCAATCAACCCCGCTCGTCCTCTCCCCCAGAAACAAACGGGCAAAGAGGACCACATAGATGGGGGCCGTGTACTGGAGGAGAATGGCATTGGCCGAGGTCGTCATCTTGTTGGCGATCACAAAAGTGATCACGGTCCCGGCATAGGCCAACGCCGCCGCCCACTGCCACCCGGAGCGGTTCAACTTTGGTTTCTTCGTATAACCCCACATCAAGATTGCCGCAAAGAAGCTGCGCACCCCGGTGATGGCCAGCGGGTTCCAGTCGATCAGTTTAATCAACAGTCCGCTTGTGCTCCAAAGGGTCGCCGTCACCACCAGCAGGGCGACGGCTTTGGTCCGCTGGGCCCTGCTTTGCTCGGTTTTGTTCTTCGTCATCCTGTTGCATCCTTTCCACCGCGTTTCTTCATTGACGCCGCCCGGACGGGTATACAATTAGGCGTGTAATAATTAATTATATTATAGTATAGCATTCGGAACGTTTCTTTTCTACCTTTTCCCTTGTTAGGCTTTGTGTGTTTCCAGTGGTCACGTGACCGGTGCCGGTCCGCGCCAAGCAGTGGTGGCGCCAACGTTTTCTCCTTTTTCCACAAGGAAAACTTGATTATCACCTGGTTTTATGTTAGATTTATAATATCCTATTTTCCTATCAACTTACTAGGTTAAGAAAGGAGCGGACACCTTGCTGATCTCAACCAAAGGGAGGTACGGTTTACGGTCATTGGCCGATCTGGTGTTTTACGGCCAAAAAAAACCCGTTCCGCTACGCGTGATTGCTGAACGGCAGGGTATTTCCGAATCTTATCTGGAACAAGTCTTTGCCCTCTTGCGCAAAGCTGGGATCGTCAACGCCATCCGCGGTTCTTACGGCGGTTACGTCCTGGCCCGCCCCGCCCACCAGATCACCGTCGGTGAAGTGCTGAAAGCACTCGAAGGGCCGCTCACCCTAGCCAGTTGTGCCTCGGGCGGAACAACAACCGAATGCGACAAGATGGATACCTGTCTGACGATCTCCTTTTGGCAGGAGCTTTCCGCCAAAATTGACGAAGTCCTTTCTTCCACCACTCTCCAGGATTTGGTGGATAAAGTACAAGCGGCCCGTAAAGGACCGGATCCACGAAAAGACAAAAATTGAGGAAGGTTTGGCGGGATCGTCATCGTTCAAGACAAACGTTCTTCAATCTTAACATCCGAATCGGGTTCCAATTCCATCAGGGCGTTCACCCGCGGCCCGGTGGCAAACTGAATGGTGATTTTTCTGGCGTTTACGTCGACCACCACCGCCTGTTCGTGGGTATTCAGCACGACCACGCTGCCTACGGGGTAGGAAGCGACCGAACGTGACATAGCCGCCACCACCTCGGGATCGTATTTTTCGGGCGCACTCTCTTTCAACTGCCGGATCGCTTCGTGGCTCCACATGGCTTTCTTGTAGACACGACCGCTGGTCATCGTCTCGTAGGAATCGGCCACCGCGACAATCCGGCCGAACAGATGGATCCCGTCGCCAACAAGCCCTTTTGGGTAACCGCTCCCATCCATCCGCTCATGGTGCTGCCAGGCGGTATGCGCCACCAGAATACTCAAATCCCGTTCCATGCGGAGGAGTTGAAAGCCGTAATTGGTATGTTCACGCACCGCCGCGGTCTCTTCTTCGGAAAGGGGGCGGGGTTGGGTCAGGATCTTCGGGTCGACACAAACCATCCCCAAATCGTGCAGGAGCGCGCCGGTGGCCAGATCTTTCAATTTATCTCTAGAAAAACCCATCTCCTTGGCGATCAGGGTGGAAATGACACAGACGTTTATGGAATGATGGTAATAGTAATTACCATGGTTTTTTATATCCATCAGGTTATAAAGGACGGTTGGGTTGGTTAAGATCTCCTCCAAAATGTAACCGACGATTTCACTGACGTTTCTGGTGTTCAAACGCTGTCGCAGGGCGGCTTTGCCAAAAGCGTCCTTCACCCCTTGGATCGCTTCGCGCATAGTTTGGTCACTAATGGGCGTGGAAAAATCGTTGACTTCTTCACCGTCCCGGTAAACGTATAAGTTTTGGTACCCCATCTCTTTTAACCGGGCAAGATATTTTTCCGTCAACTTAACCCCGTTGGAGAGTAAGATGCGACCATCGCCACTAAAGATCGGTCTGGCCAGGCACATATCTTCCGTGATCTCATCCAATGGCAAATATCTCATCTTTACACCTACTTTCCCTTCTTTCTTCAACGAAAACTTCCACTATTTTTGGGACTAAATCGATCCATATTGGAATGCCGCTTCCTTGATGATCTCGCTAACGGTCGGGTGGGGAAAGACGACCTTTTCGAGCTCGTCGAGGGGCAACCCCCGGTCAATCATGAGGCCGGCCCCATAGATCAGCTCCGAAGCATACTCCGTAATCAGGTGGACCCCCAAAAGCCGCCGGTCCCCGCGGGCAACGATCAACTTGCAGATCCCGTCACCCCCCTCGTGCTCGGCGACATAACGACCACTGTACCGCATGGATACTTTGACTGTTTGCACATCCAATCCCTTCCGGGCGGACGACTCCGCGGTCTCGCCCACGGAAGCCACCTCCGGATCGGTATAAATGACCGCCGGAATTGCTTCGTAGTTCACTTCTGCCGTTCCCCCCAGGATGCAGTCGATACAGACTTCCGCTTCCCGGTAAGCGGTATGGGCCAACATCGAACGGCCGTTAACATCCCCCGCCGCGTAGAGCCCCGGAACGCTGGTGCGGCCTCCCCGGTCCACCACCAACCGGCCATTCTCCATCTGCGGCCTTAGGGTCTCCAGCCCAAAACCGGAGAGTAAAGGCCGGCGTCCGGCGCTCAAAATGATCAGCTCCGCCTCGACGGCGCCGTCCCCCGTGGGCGACGCAAACTGCACCCGCTGCCCGTCCACCGCTGTCACCCTAGTGTTTAATTTAAAATCAACCCCTTTTTTCCGGTAGTTATCGTAAAGGATCCCGGCAATCTCCGGGTCAATTTCCCCGCCAATCCGGTCCAGCAGCTCGATGACGGTCACCTTACTGCCGACCGCACTGAAGTAGGCCGCCATCTCCATCCCAATCACACCCCCGCCGATCACCACCACCGAAGCCGGGACATGGTCCAGATCAAAGAGTTCGGCGTTGGTCTTGATCGTCCCCGCCCCAAGCCCGGCCTCCAGCCCGGGGATTGGCGGGATAACCGGCACCGACCCGGTCGCCACCAGGAGGTTTTTCCCCGTATAGCAATGGGCGCCGGCTTTCACCCGGAAGCCGCTTTCGTCTCGCCCTTGGATCTCACCTTTGGCGGCGACCACTTCCACCCCGGCGTTTTGGAGCTTCGTTTTCACACCGGCGCTCAAGATGCGTACCACCTTGTTTTTGCGCGCGGTAACCGCCTGCTGGTCGAGATGGAGCTCCGCCGCTTTCACCCCATAAGCCGTCCCGTTCCGGGCATGGGTAAGGATCTTCGCCGCCTGGAGCCAGGTCTTGGACGGGATACAACCGCTATGTAAACAGACGCCGCCCAACGCCTTTTGCTCAAGCAAGAGGGTGCGCAGGCCTTTCCGCCCGGCCAGCGCCGCCCCGTGGTAACCGGCGGGACCTCCCCCGAGCACGATTAGATCATATACCAAACCTAAAGTCCCTCCTGTCTCTTGACCAACAACTCCTTCTCATCACTCGCCACTGGTCGCTCATCCCTCGGGTTCAAGCATACCGGCTGACATTTTGTATACATAATATGCTTTAGCGTAATTCCATTTAAACTCGTTCTAATATCACCGCCCATGATGAGAGCTTCTCTTCTCCATTAAAGGCAAAACCTCGGTTAAGATACTTATTTTCACTTATTCTATATAAGCATTCCGCGCCGGAATAAACACCATCTTCAGAGATATAAGATGACAAAATAGTGTCGCCAATAATCATAAATTTGCCTTTCAATCTTCCTAGTGCTGGATTTACCGATGTCCATACTGTAAAATCTTTATCTTCTTCCTTCGGTATGATTGAGTATTTATTATAAAATCTGATCGGCTCTTCCGTCTTCAACTCCATGAATCCATCCAGGATCCATTCGTCCGGCAAATGTTCAATCGTTGTTTCGCCAGTTACTTCCAGCTGGTTAGCCTCTTGATCATAATAAACCCCTTTTGCCTTCCATTTTCCCTCAACCAAAATGTATGTATGTCTCAACAGTAATTTCGCCTTCCTCTTTACCAGTTAGTTAAATGCCCAACCCTTTGCCAACACCTGGACCAATGAAACCATGGGAAGCTTTCCACGCCGCCTGTAACCGTCGGGTGAAGAAAATGATCTACTCAGTAAGCGGAGAAGGCCTCCGCCGCCCGGTAGGAACTGCGCACGAAGGGACCGGCGGCCACATGACGGAACCCCAACTCCCGCCCGGTCTGCTCGTACCGCGCAAACTGCGCCGGTGTAACGTAGGCGGCCACCCGGTGGTGCGCACGGGAGGGCGCTAGGTACTGCCCGATCGTCAGCAGATCACAACCGGTCGCGCGCAAATCCTTCATCACCGCGGTCAGCTCGTCCTCGGTTTCGCCCAAACCCACCATCAGGCCGGATTTTGTCAAAATACCGGGGTCAAGCGCTTTCACCTGCGCCAGCAGGTTTAAAGAACGCCGGTAATCGGCCTCCGGCCGCACGTTTGGATAAAGTCGCGGGACCGTTTCCAGATTGTGATTGAGGACATCCGGCCTCGCCGCCAAGACTTTTTGCAAAGCCGCCTGGTCTCCCTGGAAATCGGGGATCAAAACTTCGACGGTGACGCCCGGATTCAAACGCCGGACCGCCGTGACCACCGCCGCGAACTGCCCGGCCCCCCCGTCCGGAAGGTCGTCCCGCGTCACCGAAGTGACCACCACATGGCTTAACTGGAGCCTGGCCACGGCTTCCGCCACCCGCTGGGGCTCGTCGGGGGCCACCGGTTCCGGCGGCCCTTTTTGCACACTACAGAACCGGCAATGCCGGGTACAATTCCGTCCCAAGATCAAAAAAGTGGCCGTTCTTCTGCTGTAACACTCCATCAAGTTGGGACAACGCGCCTCTTTACAAACTGTCGGTAACGCCAGTTCCTGGAGTAAATGTTCAACACCGGATTTTCCCTCGTTGGCTCGTATTTTGATCTTCAACCATTCCGGTTTACGCTGCTCCATCCATCGACACTCCACAAAACTACTTCACCGGTCCTCCGACGAAAACAAAAATATTTTTCATTATTATTTTCGGCTTAAACGACAGTCCTATTTACACCAATTTTGGTGAAATTACGACATGGATCAACAAACCTAATAATGGTAGAGTTCGCTTTCGGGCAACAACTTAACCCGGGAATTTTCTAACAGCGCCACCGCCCGGTCAGTCTCCTCCACGCGGAAGATGACAATGGCGTTCGCGGCTGTTTTCCCGACAAAAGCATACATATACTCAATGTTAATCCCTTTGGCGTCCAATTCCTGCAGGACGGCGGCCAACCCGCCCGGCTGGTCCGGCACTTCGACGGCGATCACTTCCGTCTCCCGCACCGTCAGTCCTTCCGCCCGCAAAACCGCCACTGCTTTCGCGGGATCATTGACAATCAACCGCAGGATGCCGTAATCGGCCGTATCGGCAATGGCCAGGGCCCGGATGTTAATCCGGTTGTCCCCGAGGATCTTGGTGACCTGGGCCAGCCGGCCGGATTTATTTTCCAAAAAGACGGAGATCTGTTTAACTTTCATTCTGTTCTCCCCTACATAAAATTTTACCAATTCTATTTTACTATAGACCCGAACCGAAGACAATTACCCATTGTAGAGGTTGCGTCGGTCGACCACCCGGACCGCCTTCCCCTCGCTGCGTGGGATCGATTTCGGCTCCACCAGTTTCACCCGGACGTTGATCCCCAGCGCACTTTCGATCTTCCGTTTAATATTGGCCTCAAGGGCTTCCAATTTCCGGATCTCACTGGCAAACATCTCTTCGGAGACCTCAACCCTGACCTCCAGGTCATCCAGGTTTCCCTTCCGGTCGACCACCAACTGGTAGTGGGGGGTGGCGTCGCCGTTCTCCAACAGGACACTCTCGATCTGGGAGGGGAAGACATTGACGCCCCGGATGATGAGCATATCATCGGTCCGCCCCAGGATGCGGTGCATCCGTTTGGTGGTGCGTCCGCAAGCGCACGCCTCCGCGTAAAGAATGCTCAAGTCTCTTGTCCGGTAACGGATGAGCGGAAAGGCCTCTTTCGTCAGGGTGGTAAAGACCAGCTCGCCCTTTTCCCCGTCGGCCAGCGGCCGACCGGTGGCCGGGTCGATCACCTCGGGTAAGAAATGGTCCTCCATAATGTGGAGTCCGTTTTGTTCCGCACACTCGATGGCCACCCCGGGACCGATGATCTCCGACAGGCCGTAAATATCATATGCTTTAATGCCGAGTTCGGCCTCGATCCGCTGCCGCATCTGCTCCGACCACGGCTCCGCCCCAAAGATCCCGACCCGGAGGGGCAGCGCATGGAGGTCCAATCCCTCTTCGCGGGCCGTTTCGGCCATATATAAGGCGTACGACGGGGTACAGGCCAGGATGGTCACCCCAAAATCCCGCATCACCTGGAGTTGCCGTTTGGTATTCCCCCCGGAAGTAGGGACCACCATCGCCCCGACCAACTCCGCCCCGTAGTGGGCGCCCAACCCGCCGGTAAACAGGCCATAACCGTAGGCGATCTGGATCCGGTCGTGGCGGCCACCCCCGGCACTGGTAATACTCCGGGCCATCACTTCACTCCAGACCCCCAGATCGTTTTTGGTGTACCCCACCACCGTCATCTTCCCGGTCGTCCCCGACGAGGCGTGGATCCGCACCACCTCATCAAGCTCGGCGGCAAAGAGGCCAAATGGGTAATTGAGCCGCAGGTCTTCTTTGGTCGTAAACGGGAGGTACTTCAGATCATCCAGGCTCCTTAGATCGGCGGGGGTGATCCCGGCCTGCTCCATCTTCTTCCGGTAGAAGGCCACCCGGTTGTAGACCCGCTCCACCGTCGCTTTCAACCGTTTGAACTGCAATTCGCGGCGCCGCTCCGCGGCCATGCCTTCGTATTCAGGACTCCACATCAATCCGATCCACTCCTTCACTTTACTTTTCGTCCCGCCAAACCCAGGCGGTTGCCGTTGACACCAACCGGCAAACAAAAAAGCCCTTCGTCTCCTGCGAGACGAAAGGCTTTGCTTCCGCGGTACCACTACGCTTACTATCAAAATAGTCCCTCCACCACGGGGAAAACACGGTTTCCCGATGGCTGTTCTCTGGTAACGGCGGAACGCTCCCGGCCGGGCCTACCACCCGCCACAGAGCGGGCTTCAGTCGGCAACTCCGAGGAGAACTTCACCCGGGCCCTTGGGACCCCGCTTGCACCGTCCGGGGCTCGCTTCACCCTCCCGCCGGGGCTACTCTCCCTCTTCCTCGTTATTGGCATAGAAAAATATATTGTTTTGAATTATACCATAATCTCCGGCGCGCGGCAAGAGGTCTAAAGACCCAAAATTCTCCGGACCGTCTCCTCCATCGCCGCCGGGGCGACCACCTGCCGGTGGCGGACGGGTTGATCCGGCAACCCGGCAAGGACCGCCGGCATGGCCACGCCTGTGGCCGCCGACAGCTTCTTCATCAGCGCAAATTCATCCGCTTCCTCCGCTGCTTCCGCCCCCAAGACCGCTTCCGCCACCCCCCGGTTAAACTTGAAGGGACTGGCGGTGGAGGCAATAATCGCCGGCCGGTCATCCCCGGTGGCTTCCAGATAATCCCGGTATACTTTGTAACCGACCGCCGTATGGGGGTCAAGCAGATAATGGTAACGCGCATATACGTCCTTGATCGCCGCGGTCGTCTCCCCTTCGTCGGCAAAACCGGCCCAAAACTCCTCCTGCAACCGTTCTTGCTGGGCGGCGGTCAGCCGGTAACACCCGGTCCGTTGCAGTTGGCCCATGTAAGCCCGGATCTGCGCCGGATCCGCCTCCGTCAAATCATAGAGGAGGCGCTCCAGGTTGCTGGAGACCAGAATATCCATGGACGGCGAGAGCGTCTGGTAAAATTGACGGTTCCGGTTGTACACCCCGGTCTGGATAAATTCGGTTAAAACGTTGTTCCGGTTGGAGGCGCAGATCAGTTTATGCAACCGCAAACCCAGTTTTTTGCCGTAATAAGCGGCCAGGATGTTCCCGAAGTTCCCGGTCGGCACCACGACGTTAAAAGTCTCCCCCGGCGCTAAACTGTGGTTTTGACAGAGCGCGAACCAGGCCTTGAAGTAGTAAACCAACTGGGGAACGAGGCGTCCCCAGTTGATGGAGTTGGCCGAAGAGAAGGTTTTGCCCGCCGCCGCCATCTCCCGCTGGAAGGCTTCGTTGGTAAAGAGCGCCTTGACTCCGGCCTGGGCCTGGTCGAAATTGCCCGTCACCCCGACAACAAAAGTATTGTTCCCCTCTTGCGTGGTCATCTGCCGTTTCTGGACGGCGCTGACGCCGTCCTCCGGGTAGAAGACGATCACCTTGGTCCCGGGGACATCTTTAAACCCTTCCAAGGCTGCTTTGCCGGTGTCGCCGGAGGTTGCCACCAAGAGGACGATCTCGCGGTCTAACCGTTTTTTCCGGGCGGCCGCCGTCAAAAGATGGGGCAAGAGCTGCAGGGCCAGGTCCTTAAAGGCGCAGGTCGGCCCGTGCCATAATTCTAAAAAGCCCAGTTTGGCGTCGACCATGGTCACCGGGGTGATGGCCGGTGTGGCAAAATTGCCGCCGTACGCTTGGTGAATACACTCCTCGAGCTCAGCCCGGGAAAAGTCGGAAAGAAACAACGCCAAAATCCGGCCGGCCAGTTGCTGGTAGGTCAAGCCGGGCGCCGTAAAGGGGTTTAGTGCCGCACCCTCCGGGAACTCCTCCGGGAGATAAAGCCCGCCGTCGGGGGCCAGCCCGGTCAGGAGGGCCTCCGCGGCCGTTACCGGCCGGTATTGCCCTCTCGTGCTAATATACCGCATGCTATCTCCTCAACTCTCGCTTAATTTGCCACCCACGAACTGTTAAATCCGCGCTACCCACCATGGATTTATATATTGAAAAAGCCCAGGTAAACAGGTTCTACTTGGGCTTTCCTTCTGCTCCTTTGTTAAGTGGTGGCTTTATTCGCCCTTCACCCTGGAGACCGAACCCCTGGTGACCTTGATCTCCACCTTGTCGGCAATCCGCAGGCGGATATCATCCTCATCAAGCTCGGTGATCTCGCCGTGAATCCCCCCGATGGTAATGACTTTATCCCCTTTCTTCAAGGAGTTAAGCATCTCCATCCGTTTTTTCTGTTGCTTCCGCTGGGGAACGATCATAATTGCCCAAAAAACGGCTAGCATCAGAAATAAGATAAGCCAGGAGCTGCCTCCGCCTTGTGGAGCCGCCGGTGCCTGCAACGCAAAGGCCGTAAGGTAAATCATCGCCGAAAACCTCCTTCAAAAAATATTTAGTATAGTATACCACAAGAAGAAATAAAATCCTATGCTTAGATCTGTTTTTATCCTGCCGCGCAAAGGTTTCTCCCCTTAAATCCCTTCGCCGGCGGGGTTTCCATAGTAAGCCGTGAAAAACGCCTCTTTCGCCTCGGAAAAAACGCCCTGCACGATGCTTTCCCGGATCTTCTCCATCATCCGCGTTAAAAAAAAGAGGTTATGGTAGGTAAGGAGCGCCAAACCCAGGATTTCGCCGGCGTTGACCAGGTGGCGCAGATAAGCACGGGTGTACTGCCGGCAGGTGGGACAGGCGCACTCGGGATCAAGGGGCGAGAAATCCCGAGCGTACTCGGCGTTGCGCACCACCACCCGTCCGCGACTGGTCATCGCCGTCCCGTTCCGGGCGATCCGCGTCGGCAGGACACAGTCGAACATGTCAATCCCGCGGGCCACCCCTTCCCATAAAGCGTCGGGCGAGCCGACGCCCATCAGGTACCGCGGTTTATCCTCCGGCAACAGCGGCACCGTATAGTCCAGGACTTCGTACATCAGCTGCTTCGGTTCGCCGACACTCAAACCACCCACGGCATAACCGGGGAAATCCATCGCCACCAACTCCCGGGCGCTCTTCTCCCGGAGATCGCGGAAGGTTACCCCCTGGACAATCCCGAACAAGGCCTGGTCCGCACGGTCATGCCGCTCCCGGCAGCGGGCCGCCCACTGGGTCGTCCTTGCCTGTGCCAGGGCCGCCTCCTCGTAAGTCGAGGGGTAAGGCAGGCAAACGTCGAAGGCCATCGCAATGTCGGCCCCCAAGGCCATCTCGATCTCCATCACGCTTTCCGGCGTGAAAAAATGGGCGGAACCGTCGAGGTGGGAACGGAACAGAACCCCTTCGTCACCAACCTGGTTCAGCCTGGCCAGGCTGAACACCTGGAACCCGCCGCTGTCGGTTAAGATCGCCCCCGGCCAGTTCATAAAGGCATGCAAACCGCCGGCTTCCCGGATCACCTCGTGCCCCGGTCGCAGGTAGAGGTGGTAGGTATTGCTTAAAATAATCGAAGCCCCAAGGGCTTGCAGTTGTTCCGGGCTCATCGTCTTCACGGTGGCCTGGGTGCCCACGGGCATAAAGACCGGCGTGGTCAGTTCCCCATGGGGGGTGTTCAGTTTGCCGATCCGCCCCCGGTTTTCACTGGATTTATGCACAATCGTGAACTCAAACATCGGCTTCTCCTTTTGGTTACCTAAAGAATAATCCCCTTAAATGATCAACATCGCATCCCCAAAGCTAAAGAACCGGTACCGCTCCTTGATCGCCTCCTGGTAGGCGGCAAGGATCAACTCCCGCCCGGCAAAAGCGGAGACCAGCATCAAAAGGGTTGAACGGGGCAGATGGAAATTGGTCACCAGCCCGTCCAAGACTTTAAATTGGTATCCCGGATAAATGAAGATCTCCGTCCGTCCGGACCCCGGCCGGACCGTCCCGTCCGCCTGGCCCATCGTCTCCAGCGCCCGGGCCGAGGTCGTCCCCACCGCGATCACCCGGTGGCCGCCGGTCTTCGCCGCCGCCACCGCCGCGGCCAGTTCCGGACTGATCTCGAAATCCTCGGCGTGCATTTGGTGCTCCTCCACCACTTCCGTCTTGACCGGGCGGAAAGTCCCGAGGCCCACGTGGAGGGTGAGATAATCGGTTTTGACCCCGGCCGCTTCCAACTGGGCCAGGAGTTCGGTGGTGAAGTGCAAACCTGCCGTCGGAGCCGCCACCGAGCCTTCCTTCCGGGCGTAGACCGTCTGGTAACGGTCGATCTCCGTCAGTGGCCGCTTGATATAGGGCGGCAGCGGCACTTCCCCCAGTGCCATAAAGGCCGCGCGTAAAGCGGCCCCTTCCCGGTTAAAACGGAAGACCCGGCCCCCGAAGGGGGTCCGTTCCTCGGCCACCGCGGTGAGCGCGCCGTCGGCGCCGAAGGTCAAAACCTGCCCTGGTGGGACTTTCCGTCCCGGGTTGACCAGGACTTCCCAGCGGTTTGCCCCGCGGGGATTGAGCAAAAGCACCTCCACCTTCCCGCCCCCGGGGACCCGCCGCCCCCACAAACGGGCCGGAATCACCCGGGTATCGTTGAACACCATCAGGTCCCCCGGTTGCAGCCAAGCCCCGATCTGCCCAAAAGTCGTATGGTGCCAGGTACCCGCCGTTTTGTCCACCACCATCAGCCGTGAACGGTCCCGCTGGGCTATAGGTTCTTGGGCAATCAGTTCCTCCGGTAGTTGGTAGTCAAAATCCGATACCCGCAAAGAGTTACGCTTCCTTTCTCCAGTCAAAATCGGTGCGGCGCTTTTACTCCTCCTGCGCGAGATAACCCAAATCCCGCAAAGCCGGGAGGGAATCCCGCCAGTCTTTTCTGGTTTTCACCCAAAGATCAAGATAGACCGGCTTCTCTAAAAACTGCTCGATCTGCGCCCGGGATCGCTGGCCAATTTGCTTGAGGAGACTTCCTTCCCGGCCGATCATAATCTTCTTCTGCGAATCCCGTTCCACCAAAATACTGGCGCGAATATAAACCTTGCCGTTGGGCCGCTCCTTCATCTCCTCCAGCGCCACGGCGGTGGAATGGGGGATCTCTTCCTGGGCCAGGTGCAAGACGGCTTCGCGGATATACTCAGCAATGTGGAAAGCCTCCGAACGGTCGGTGAGCATGTCTTCCGGATAGAACTGGGGCCCCTCCGGCACGGCCGCTTCCAGGCGGGCGAGGAGCTCCGGAAGGCCTTCACCGGTTAAGGCCGAAACCCGCACCCAGGGCCAGTCCGTCACCGCCATTCGGGCCAAAAATTCCTCCGGGGTAAACGCCGGCGGCAGGTCGCTTTTGTTGAATGCCACCAGAACGGGGCGGCCGCTCTTTTTCAGCTCCGCCGCCACCCACGCATCCCCGCGGCCCGACGGTTGGGTGGCGTCCACCAGCCATAGCAGCACATCCACCAGCTTAAAGGTGGCCAAAGCCGTTTTGTTCATCTGTTCGCCTAATTTATGTAAGGGTTTATGGAGGCCGGGCGTGTCATAGAAGATCAGTTGCGCCCGTTCGGTCGTGAGAATGACGCGAATCCGTTCGCGGGTGGTTTGCGGCTTCGGCGAGACGATCAACAGTTTCTCGCCCGCCAGCTTATTCAATAACGTGGATTTCCCCACGTTAGGCCGGCCGACCCCTCCAATGAACCCAGACCGGTATCCTTTCATTCCATCTCTCCTTAGCCGTAATCGCCTTATTTTGCTTCCTCGGCACAGAAAAAATCTTTATTAAACGCATAAGGCAGATATTCATCCAGGCTTCCCCGGCGGACCTTACCTTCCAGGTTGGCCAGGATCAGGGTGAGCCGGGGCGCAAACTCCGCTAAAAACTGCCGGCAGATCCCGCAGGGGGACCCGGGCTCCGGACTGTCGGCAACGACCGCCATGGCCACAAAATCCGTCTCCCCTTCGGCCACCGCCCGCGCCACCGCCACCCGTTCCGCACAGATCGTCGCCCCGTAGGAAGCATTTTCAATGTTGCAACCGCCAAAGATCCGGCCGCTTTGCGTCAGGATCGCCGCCCCCACCTGGTAACCGGAGTAGGGCGCATACGCCTTTAGCCGCGCTTTCTTGGCTTCCTCCAGTAAACGCCGGGTCTGTTCTTCATCAAGCAAAGCCCTCTTCTCCATCGGTATCAACCCCACTTTTGAT
>JAAYMP010000201.1 GCA_012521315.1 Bacillota bacterium | reverse complement strand
CCTCACGGGCGCCGGCTTCCCGGGCCGCATCCATCACGGCCCGCCTTTCCACTTCCGTCACCCCGGAAGGAACGCTGATCACTACGCAAGGCGCGAATAATGCCCGCCGGCGACCGGCTTTTTTTATATAATATTGCAACATTTTTTCCGTCACTTCGAAGTCGGCAATCACGCCGTCTTTCATCGGCCGGACCGCGACGATACTGCCCGGTGTCCGGCCCACCATCTGTTTGGCCTCTTGCCCGACGGCAATGATATTCCCGGAGTCCCGGTCAAAAGCAACGACGGTCGGCTCCTGGAGGACAATCCCTTGGTTACTGACAAAAACGAGCGTATTGGCGGTACCTAAATCAATTCCCATATCCCGTGAAAAACGTCCAAGCAATTTTTTGAGCATCAATCATTTCCCTCCGGTTGTCAAAAAATGTATTGTGGTTTCTCCCGCAAAACAAATCCCAAGCGTTAGATCAATCCTTCTTCCTTCATACTGTAATACCTGTGGTCGCCAATGATCACATGATCGAGAATGGGAATGCCCAAGAGCTCTCCGGACTCTTTAAGGCGGTGCGTCAGCTTGATATCTTCCTGACTGGGCCGGGGGTCGCCACTGGGGTGGTTATGGGCCAAGATCAAGGAAGCACTGCTCTGACGGATCGCGGCTTTAAACACTTCCCGGGGGTGGACCAAAGAAGCGTCCAAAGTGCCGATGGAGATCGTCTCTATACTGAGCAGCCGGTTTTTTGTATTAAGATGCAGCGTCAGAAAGTGTTCCTGGTCGAAAAAGCGCAGGCGCGGCATTAAAAAACCGGCGACTTCCTGAGGTGAAGACAGCGGTTGGTCTTCGGTCAGCCGGGCGGTCTGTAACCGCTTCCCCAGTTCAAAAGCGGCCAGCAGCTGAATGGCTTTGGTTTCTCCCACGCCGCGCACCGCACATAACTCTTGGAGGCTCGCCGCCGCCAGGTTTGGTAAAGATTCAAACTTGGCCAGGAGGAGCTTGGCCAGACCCAAGGCTGACAGGTCGGTGGTTCCAGTCCGGAGTACAATGGCCATCAATTCGCTGTTCGAGAGGCTTTCCGCCCCGTACCGCACCAACCTTTCCCGGGGGCGTTCCTCCACCGGAAGTGCTTTAATGACCGGACCCGACAAGGGTTTTCACCTCCGGTAAGTTAATCCCGTATTCTTTTAACAGAAGAGCCAGCCGGGGGAGGGGGAGGCCCATCACATTATAAAAGCAGCCCTCAATCCGGTCGACAAAGATGGCGCCAAGCCCCTGAATCCCATAGGCGCCAGCCTTATCCATCGGTTCGCCGGTCTGCACGTAAGCATCGATCTCCCGGTCGGTCAGCGGGCGAAAGTGGACCCGGGTCATCTCAAAAGCAGTGCGGTTTTTTTCCCGGTGTAGGATGACCAGTCCGGTAAAGACCTGGTGCCAGCGGCCGGACAGGGCCCTCAGCATCCGCCGGGCTTCCGCCTGATCGGCCGGTTTCCCTAAAACCTCCCCGTCCAGCACCACGATGGTGTCGGCCCCAATCACAAGGCAATCGGCGGTCTCCGGTCCGCGGGCCGTCAGGCGAAAAACCTCCTCCGCTTTCCCCCGCGCCGCGGCCACGACCTGTTCGTCAGGGGGGGTCGCCGGGTCGAGCTTCGCCCTTTCTTCAAAGGAGCTGGCGATCACCTTAAAATCCAGGCCCAGCATGGTCAGGAGTTCCTGACGGCGGGGCGAGGCGGAAGCAAGAATAAGCGGAGGCATCGTCGCCACCTCCCGGCTGGATTTACACCGCGGTGTCTTTTTCCGGCACCGCAGCAAGCCACTAATATTATTTCCCTATCCTACGGCTCTTTCCTGCTTTTTTGACCCTTTAATCGTCTTCATGGGACACTTTTCTACACAAATTTCACAATTGGTGCAGAGCGCGGGGGTGATCCGCGCCAGATTGTCTTCGACCGGAATCGCTCCCGTGGGGCAGTTCTTGGTACAGAGCCGGCAACCGATACAGCCTACTTTGCAGACCGCACGGACATCGGCCCCTTTATCCGTGTTCATGCAGAGGACGGTCACCTTTTTGTCGTAAGGCCAAAGGGTAATGATCCCACGGGGACAAGCTTTCACACACAGGCCGCAACCGGTGCATTTCGCTTCGTCCACCACGGGCAGGGCATTCTCCGACATCTTCAGCGCCCCGAAGGGACAAGCTTTCACGCAACTGCCCAAGCCGAGACAGCCATAGGTACAGGCTTTGGGCCCCCCGCCCAGATTCTGGGCGGCCGCACAGTCTTCGACGCCAAAATAGATGAAACGCTGGGGTGCTTCCTCCCGCCCGCCGCCGCAGCGGACCCTGGCGATCAGGCGTTCCGGCGCGGCGCTTTCCACCCCCATCACCGCGGCAATGG
>JAAYMP010000200.1 GCA_012521315.1 Bacillota bacterium | reverse complement strand
TGCTTGGCCAGTGTCGCCACGCGGCAGCGCCCTTGTTCATTCAGGATCGCCAGAATCTTCTCCCTGCGCTCTTCCGGAAACATCCTACCACCCCTCCTCGATTTTACGATTATTTTCTTTTTTTGTCAATTATTTTATGTTTTTCCGGAACAGTATTTCGTTTGAAAACAAAAGCAATTCGATCAGCAATAAAGGAAGCAACTGTTACAATCCTGCTTCATCTTCTCTTTAATCTTCTCGCGGTCCTCTTTCCATTTTTGAAATAAAAATTTCTGATCAAGTTGGGAATCTCCTGGGCAGGATTTCATAGAAAAAATCTTCGCCGAAAGGGAAAATAAGGGGGAACCAGGGTACAACCCCCGTGCTTCCCCCATTCTTTTCCTGGCATACCCTTCGCATGTGAACTACCTCGGTAACTTGCGCTTTATTTCCTTCTCCGGTATTTCCGGATGTCAAACGCAACCGCCGCGACGATAATAAGACCCTTGATGATCATCTGCCAGTACGGGTTAACATTGATAAAGGTGAGGCCATAGTTGATCACACTAAAAATCAGAACCCCGGCCAACACCCCGGGCACTTTACCAATCCCGCCGGTAGCCGACACGCCACCGACAACACAAGCGGCGATGGCGTCCAATTCGTACGATGTCCCGTAGTTATTGGTCGCGCCGCCGGTGCGCGCCGCTTCCAAGACACCGGCCAAACCATACAAGGCGCCCGCCATCGCGTAAACCACCATTAAGTTCTTACCAATATTGATCCCGGAAACCCGTGCTGCTTCAACATTACCACCAATGGCATAAACGTTCTTCCCAAATTGGGTCTTATTGGCGATAATCCAAACCACGACCGCAACAACCGCTGCAATAATGACAATATACGGCAAGGAATACAAACCTTCACCGATCGCGCCGGTTCCCAGTTCAGTTAGGGAACGGTTTAAGCCGCCGATCGGTTGGGAGTTGTTGGGGGGTAAATCAAAATAGATCGAGTTGGCCCCATAAATGATCACCTGCATTCCTAAAGTGGCAATAAAGGGCGGTACCCCAAACCTGGCCACAATAAAACCATTAATCAAGCCCGCCAGCAAGCAAATGGCAACGGCGATTAAGATCGGCAGGATCAGGGGGAGCTGCGGGAGATCCGGATAAAAACGCCGAAGGTAGTCGGGAGACTGCAGCAAAGACGCGGTAATCACCGCCGCCAGCCCGACCGCTCGTCCCGCGGAAAGGTCAACCCCGCCGGTAAGGATGATAAAGAAGATCCCTAAAGCAATGATGATACGGGTGGACGATTGGATCAGAATATCGCGCAGACAAACAATGGAGATAAATCTCGGATCGATAAAGGCAATTCCGATGATCAGCAGGATCAGTACTATATAAATGGCATTCATCGTGATAAAGTTCTTGATCTTCTGCGACTCGATTAGGCGCATTATTTACCCTCCTTGTGGTCAAGCCATGAATTTAGTGGCCAACCGCATAATGTTTTCCTGCGTCGCCTCTTCCCCGGAAACAAAACCGGACAGGCGTCCTTCACACATAACCATGATCCGGTCCGCCATCCCGATTAGCTCCGGCATCTCCGACGAAATAAAGATAATACTCTTCCCCTGTTTCGCCAGATCGGCCATGATCGTATAAATCTCATATTTCGCCCCGACGTCAATGCCACGGGTCGGCTCGTCCAACAACAGGACCTCCGGTTCGGTCAAGAGCCAGCGGGCAAAGAGGACTTTCTGTTGATTACCGCCGGAGAGGTCCTGGATCAACGTTTTTAACGAGGGCGTCTTCACATCGAGCATCTCAACGGCCCGCTTTGCTTCCGCCCGCCGCATGCTGTCATCCAACAGTTTGTTACGTTTTACATATTTAGGCAGGTTGGCAATGCAGGTGTTTTCCAGAACATCCAAGACCGGAAAGATCCCCGTGGCACGCCGTTCTTCCGTCAAGAGGGACATCCCCAGTTTTTTCGCCGTGAGCGGCGAGTTGATCTTAACCTCTTTTCCTTTATAAAAAATCCGGCCTCTTTCCACCGCGCGCAAACCGAATAAAGCTTCGATCAGTTCGGTCCTTTGCGCACCTACCAAGCCGCCGATCCCAAGGATTTCACCATGATATAATTCGAAACTGATATCCTTAAAAGATTTAAAAAGGGGAGAAGTTAACCCTTCAACGCGCAAGATCACTTCCGTGCTGGGTTTGTTTTCCCGCGGCGGAAAGCGATTGGTCAGCGGGCGTCCTACCATTCTGGAGATGATTAAATCGTTGGTCAATTCGGCGGCAGGCCAAACCCCAACCTTTTTCCCGTCCCGTAAAATGGTGACTTCATCCGCAATCTGCAAGATCTCCTCTATTTTATGGGAAATATATATAATTGCCACACCCCGGTTTTTTAGATCCCGAATAATCCCAAAAAGACGTTCCACCTCATGTTCGGTCAAAGAAGAACTGGGTTCATCCATAATTATAACCTTGGCGTCGTAGGAAACAGCCCGTGCAATCTCTAACAACTGGATCCGGGATACGGACATCCTTCCAACGATCTCTTTCGGATCAATATCCATCCGCAGATTATCAAAGAGTTCTTTTGTATCCCGGTACATCTTACGCTCGTCAATAAAGGTAAACGGCCCGATCCTTTTCAGTGGAAACCGGCCGAGCCATATATTCTCCATCACATTACGGTGGAGGTTGGAATGCAACTCCTGGTGAATCATGGAAATACCATGATCCAACGCCTCTTTGGCGTTTTGAATCTCTACTTTTTTGCCGTTGATCATGATCTCCCCGGCATCGGGTTTATACAAACCAAATAGGCACTTCATCAGCGTCGACTTACCGGCGCCATTTTCCCCCATCAAAGCATGCACCGTACCTGGTCGCACTTTGAACGTTACGTCATCCAACGCCCTAACGCCTGGAAACTCTTTTGATATATTGTTCATCTCAAGAACATACTTATCATTCACATCATAACGCCCCCTGTCATTTCTTCTCCCTGAATCTTTTTGCGAGAGAGCAAGGGAGCAAATTTGCGCACTTGCCCCCTTGCCCCTACCGTTACGTTATGTTTAATTCAGGATTTGCTGCTTATACAGTCGGATTATAAGGCGTCTTGCCAGTTTTCAATTGTAATTTTCCGGTACGGAATCCAGACGTATTTCCCATCAGTAATTTCATAGCCGGTGTTTTCTTTGGTCGGTGTTTTGCCTTGGGCTAAAACATAGGCCAGTTCAAAGACGGCCTTCCCTTGGTTCTTCGCATCATTAAGAACGGTACCAAGCAGGGTTCCTTCCTTCAAGGCTTCCAGAGCCGGAGCAGTCGCGTCCACGCCGACAACTGGCATGTACTTGCCGCCTCTGAAATAACCGGCCGCCCGTAAAGCTTCGATCGCGCCTAACGCCATATCGTCGTTGTTGGCAAAGACGGCTTCAATTTTGTCACCATGGCTGGCCAAAAACGCAGCCATTTTTTCCTGCCCGTTAACCCGGTTCCACATCGCGGTGTCTTGCGCGAGGCATTGCACTTTGATCCCGGCCGCGGTCACCGCTTTAATTGAATATTCCGTTCTTAGCTCAGCGTCCTGGTGCCCGGGTTCACCCGTCAGCATGACGTACTGGAGAACACCATCCTTGTTCTTGTCGGCTTCCGGATGGGCTTTCCAGTAGTCAACGATTAATTGACCGGAGATTGTCCCGGATTCCTCGGCTCTTGCCCCGACGTAATAAACTTTATCCCATTTTTGCATATCATCGGGGAAGGGTTCCCGGTTAAAGAAGACCACCGGGATATTGGCCTTCTTGGCTTTATCAATGATCACGCCAGCCGCGGCGCGGTCCACCGGGTTAATCGCCATGGCATCTACTTTTTTGGTAATAAACAGATCGATGCGGTCGTTCTGGATCGGTTGAGAGTTCTGGCTATCAACCATCTCTACTCTGGCTTTACCTTTCGCCGCATCTAAGATGGTATTGCGCACTCCCGTCATGAAGGTATCGTCGAATTTATAGATTGCGCAACCAATATTAATTTGACGGGCCGCCATCCCTGAAACCGAAACCACCAACAACATAACCAAGAAAAGAAAGAGAACCGTCCGTTTCACTCAAAAACCCTCCTGATTTTTTTATTTTTTCCTTTTTTCTCCGGAAAGGGAAATGATCTCAATATTTTCCCTGGCATCCCCTCTTTTCATATTTATATTATGAAGGTTTCAAAAAACAAACAATCTGAAACCAATTGAAAGAAACTATAAATAAATATTCCTCCCCAACCTTTCTATTCCTTCTTTTTGTAACCATTTTTTTTCTTTTATTAAAACCGAGGCAACTTAAGCTTTCGACCTTTTTCGTTTACACAAAAAAAAGACCGGGTTTTCATGTTTCCCCGGTCTTATTGCATACTGCTCTGCTTATCTCTGAATGTAACAGCATCTTTGCTCGGTTTGTTGCCGCGTAACTTGCTTCAAAGGGTAGAAAAGCCGTTGCAACGACCAAACGACAATCCTTGTTTATGCTTTGGTGCGTCTCGTAAATGGACAAGTGCTTTTATTCTTCTATAACCTTTGCGACGTTGCTTGAAGAACAGAGCGGTATTACATATTCATATTAGCAGCTAAAAGCGGTATTGTAAACTAAAAGATAATCCCTGAAATAAAGTTTATTCCCGGTGTTGCGACATAATACAAGATCCTTTGTTTTATGTTCTGTTGCCTAAAGCGTCCCGGCCTGCCGCCACCGGCTGCCCTTCCGGTCGCTCCGGCAACCAGCGGATCTGCTGCGCCAGAAATTTACGCTCCTCATCATCGGCTTCAATACGCCCTTTGACCAGCACGATCCGGTCATTGGCGGCTTCCGCCGCAATTTTTTCGTAAAGTTGCGGGAAAACCAACACTTCGATGGCGTCCGAAAGATCCTCCAGCGTAAAAGTGGCCATGGTCTTCCCCGCTTTCGTGGTCAGACGGCGCCACCCGCTGACCACCCCGCCCACAATCACCTCGGTTTCCACGCCCGCCTCCAAAACTTCGGCCAAAGCCGGAATCCGGTTTTGGGCCAGTTTTTCCCGCCACGGGTCAAGGGGATGACCGCTTAGATAGACGCCGAGGTATTCTTTCTCCATGTTAAATAAGGTGGAAGGGGGATACTCTTCCTCCTCGTCCCGGCGCGGCGGGGCGGGAGGGGCCGAAGCTTCCGCCACCGGTTCGAAAAGGGATAACTGCCCGCTCGCCTGTTGCGCCGCGTACCGGTGGGCCGTTTCGAAAGCCTCCTCCAACTGGGCCAACATCGCCCGGCGGGTGTGCCCGGTCGACGCGAGCGCCCCCACACGGATCAGGCTCTCCACCGCCCTTTTGTTGACCGTGCGCAGATCCACCCGGCAACAAAAGTCGTGAAGCGAGTTGAAGGGGGCTTTGGCCTGCTCCGTAAGGATCGCCTGGATAGCTGCGCTCCCCAGGTTCTTAATGGCCAACAGCCCGACCCGGATGCCGTTCCCTTCGACCGTAAACCGTTCCTTGCTGTGGTTGACGTCGGGCGGATAAATGGGGATCCCCAGCCGGTGGCATTCTTCAATATAAACGCGGACTTTATCCGTATTCCCCATCACGCTGGTTAAAAGAGCCGCCATAAAAGCTTGGGGGTAATTGGCTTTGAAGAAAGCGGTCCAGTAGGCGATTAAAGCGTAGGCCGCCGAATGGGATTTGTTAAACCCGTACCCGGCAAAAAACTCCATCAAGTGGAAGATCTCCTCCGCCGTAACCCGGGGAATTCCGCGCGCGCTGGCGCCCTGCACAAATTTTTCGCGCATCGCCGCCAAAAGTTCCGGTTGTTTCTTGCCCATCGCCCGCCGGACCAGGTCCGCTTCCCCAAGGGTAAACCCGCCCAAACGGTGACAGATCTGCATCACTTGCTCCTGGTAAAGAATGATCCCGTAGGTCGGGGCCAAGATCTCCGTCAAGAGCGGATGGGGATAAGTCACTTCCTTTTCGCCGTGGCGCGCCCTGATGAAATCCTCCACCATCCCGCTGCCCAAGGGGCCCGGCCGGTACAAGGCGACCAGCGAAATCAGGTCATCCAACCGTTCCGGGGCCAATTGGACCAAGAGCCGGCGCATCCCGCCACTCTCCAACTGGAAAATCCCCTGGGTCAAGCCGGAACAAAGGAGGCGGTAAGTCCCTTCGTCATCTTGGGGAACAGTCGCCAGGGTGTATTCTTCCCCGGTTGACTCCTTGACCAAAGCAATGGTGTCGCTGAGCACCGTGAGGGTCCGTAGGCCCAAAAAATCCATCTTTAAAAGGCCAATCGCTTCCAGATCCTCCATGGGAAACTGGGTGGTGGCTTCGCCCTCACTGGCCCGCGCCAGCGGCACATATTCGGTCAACGGTTCCGGCGTAATCACCACCCCGGCTGCATGGATCGAAGCATGGCGGGGAAAACCCTCCACCGCTTTGGCGATGGCCAGGAGTCTTCCCACCCGCTCATCCGCGCGGGCCAAAGCCGCCAGGTCCGGCGTGTTCTTCACGATCTCCGTCAAGGTCGAACCAGCGGCGTTGGAGATCAGTTTCGCAATCTTGTCAACCTCACCATAGGGGAAGCCCAACACCCTCCCCACATCGCGAACGGCCCCCTTGGCCGCCATCGTCCCAAAGGTGATGATCTGGGCCACATGGTCGCGGCCGTATTTTTCCTTCACATACTCGATGACCTCGCCCCGGCGTTCAAAACAAAAGTCGATGTCAAAATCGGGCATGGAGACCCGTTCCGGATTTAAGAACCGCTCGAAAAGCAACTGGTGCTCGAGGGGGTCCAGTTCGGTGATGCCCAGGAGGTAACCGACCAGGCTACCCGCGCCCGAGCCCCGGCCCGGACCGACCGGGATCCCCTGCTCCTTGGCGTACCGGACAAAGTCGCCGACGATCAGAAAGTAACCGGCAAAACCAGTCTTGGCAATCACCCCCAGCTCATAGTTGAGCCGCTCTTCCACCTCCGGGGTCACCCGCGGATAACGGCGGGGAAGGTTTTCCCGGCACAAGTGGGCCAGATAGGCATCTTTATCCGTAAAACCGGGCGGAATCCGGTAGTCGGGCAATTGGTATTTCCCCACTTCAAAATGGAAGTTGCAGCGTTCGGCAATGGCCACGGTATTCTTCAGCGCCTGCGGAAACTCGGGAAAAGCCCGGGCCATCTCCTCCCCGGTTTTAAAGTAGAATTCATCGGTGGGAAACTTCAAGCGGTTAGGGTCATCTAAGGTCTTCCCGGTTTGGATGCAGAGCAGAACGTCATGGACGGTGGCGTCTTCCCGTTTGATGTAGTGCAGGTCGTTGGTGGCCACCAACTCCAGGCCAAGGGTTTGGGCCAGGTCTGCCAGGTCCCGGTTCAACTTTCTTTGCCCTTCCAACCCCTGGTTTTGCAATTCCAGAAAGAAATTCCGCGGCCCAAAAACCTCCCGGTACCAGGCGGCCGCTTTTTCGGCGGCTTCGTAGTCGCCGGCCAGCAAATGGACGGGGATCTCCCCGCTGAAACAGGCGGAAAGCGCAATCAGCCCGCCGGCATACTCCGCCAGGAGTTCACGGTCAACCCGCGGCCGGTAGTAAAAGCCGTCCAGATGCGCCAGGGAGATCAGTTTGGTCAGGTTCTTGTACCCCTTTTCATCCTCCGCCAAGAGGACCAGATGGTAAGGGTCGTCATCGACCTTCGCTTCCCGGTCATGCCGGGTGCGTTTGGCGACATAAACTTCGCAACCGATCACCGGTTTGACTCCCGCGGCTTTCGCCGCTTGGTAAAATTTAAACGCCCCGTACATCACCCCGTGGTCGGTCAGGGCAACCGCCCGTTGTCCCGTGGCGGCTGCTTCTTCGACCAAGCGGTCTAAAGCGGCCGCCCCGTCCAGGAGCGAATACTGGGAATGGACATGGAGATGGACAAAATCAGTCATGGTCAACGCCTCCGCCCGCGCTTTTCGATCCGCACCAAAAACGGATCACCCACCGGGTTAACCCCAAACCCTATTATCTTCATTATAACATAAGCCCTTCCCGGGGCGGGGGAAAAACCATATTCCAGCCGTGGCCGGCCGGAAAAGATCGTTTCCGGCCGTCAGGCTGGCCAAGCCCGAAGGCTGGCAGCAAGACCCCTCCCTTGACAAGGAAGGACAAGCCACATATAATAGTTGCAAACGGTTATAATAATTTTTACCGCGATGAACGGAACAAGTAAGCCTTCTTAAGGCAAAGAGAACCGGTGGCGGGTGCGAACCGGTCCGGCGGAAGGCCGAATGGCTCCGTGAGCCCGGTGCTGAAAAGGAGAGTAGGTACCGGCGGACTCCTCCGTTAACAGGGCAACGGCAACCGGCCGGGTAAAAGTGGACCGGTGGGCGAGGCCCGCCGCGTCAACTTGGGTGGCACCGCGAGTAACCTCGTCCCAAGACGGGACGGGGTTTTTTATTTAAAACCACACAAAGGAGTGTTTGCCTGATGAAAAAACGCGTCTTTTCCGGCGTGCAACCCAGTGGTTCGCTGACCCTCGGCAATTACCTGGGGGCGATCCGTAACTTCGTCACGCTGCAACACGAGGCCGACTGTTTTTTTTGCGTCGTCGATCTCCATGCTTTAACCGTCCCCCAGGATCCGGCGGCGTTAAAAGAAAACATCAAAAACACGGCCCGGATCTTTGTCGCCGCCGGGATCGACCCGGAGATCTCCACCATCTTTGTCCAGTCGCATGTCCCCGCCCACACCGAACTCAGCTGGCTGTTGGAATGCCACACCTACATTGGGGAGCTAAGACGGATGACCCAGTTTAAAGACAAAGCAAAGAAACAAGAGGTGGTCACGGCCGGACTCATGACCTACCCGGTCCTGATGGCCGCCGACATTCTCCTTTACAACACCGATCTGGTCCCGGTGGGCGAAGACCAAAAACAACACCTGGAGCTCAGCCGCGACTTGGCGCTGCGGATCAACAACCGCTTCAACGAAGAGGTCTTTAAAGTGCCCGACCCCTACATCCCCCCGCGGAGCCAAGGCGGGCGAATCATGAGCCTTACCGATCCCGCGGAGAAAATGTCCAAATCGTCGCCCAACCCGAAAAGCTATATCGCCCTCCTCGATCCGCCGGAGGTCATCAAAAAGAAGATCATGTCCGCGGTCACTGATTCGGAGGCCGTCATCCGTTACGACGAAGAAAACAAACCGGCCGTCTCCAATCTGATGGTCATCTACGCCCTCTGTTCAGGCCGGAGCATCGAGGCGATCACCGCTCAATACGAAGGCTGTGGTTACGGCCAGTTCAAAAAGGACCTGGCCGAACTGGTGGTGGAGACCCTCCGGCCGCTCCAGCAGAAGGTGGCGGAGCTGTCGGCCCCGGGGGCCATCGAAAGCATCCTGGAAGCGGGCGCCGCCAAGGCACGCGCCGTCGCCACCCCCCAGCTCAAGCGCTTCCAGGAAAAACTGGGGCTGCTTTGACCGTCCGCTTGGCGTGCGCCGCTCTCCGCCCGCCCGGCGGTTGCCCGGCCGCTGCCCGCCGCCGCCCAAAAGCAAAAAAAAGACTTTCCCTTATTGAACAGTGGAAAGTCTTTTTTGCTTGCCCTTTTCCTCGAAAAAACGGGCGGCGTAATCCCGCAGGAGGTCGCTTTGGGGCAGATCCAGGTCGGCCAGGCGTTCTTCCGCCCGCCGGCGATAACCGGCAATCCATTGCCCCACTTCCGCTTCGACCCGCGCGGTCGCCAACCATTTCCGGATGAGCCGCCGGTGTTTCGGCAGGACCTTACCCTCCGTTTGCACCTCGGCCAGCAACTCGGCGAAACCCGGTTGCCCGCTGATGAGCAGTAATGGCAAGGTAAGAACGCCGTTCTTCAGATCCTGGAAGACGGGTTTCCCGTCTCGCTTGGCCCCGCCATTTAAATCCTGCCAGTCGTCAAGAAGCTGGTAAGCCATCCCCAACTCCCGGCCGAAAGCCCCCAACTCGACCCGTACCCCCCGGGGGGAAGCGGCGTATTCGGCCCCCAGCTCACAGGCGATCTGGAAAAAACGGGCCGTTTTCCGCTCAATCCGCTCCAGATAACGGTCAACCGGGATTATACAGAACTTGTCGACCTCCTCGGCCAGTTCACCGGCGACCATCTCGCGGAGTAAAAAATTGACCCGTTCCATCCCTTCCTTTCCGCAGGCGCTATACAGCAGGCGATAGGCGGCGGCGAAAAGATAGTCACCGACCAAAACGGCGGTTTTTACCCCCCACTTCTTCCAGACCGCCGGGCGCCCCCGCCGCTGCTCGCCCCGGTCCAGCAGGTCATCATGGACCAGAGTCGCCAAATGCAAAACTTCAACCCCCAACACCAGGGCATTTAGGGTGGGGGAGCCGGTAGCCGGCGGTTGCACTCCCGCACACAACATGAGCAGTTCCCCCCGTAACCCTTTCCCCGGTGTCGCCAAAAGTTCCTTGAGGATCTTCTTCAGGGGGGTCGTTATCCCGTCCGCCTCATCGGGGAACAACGCCGCCCCGGGATCAAAGCGATCCAAGCCCCGCACTCAGCTCCCCCTCCTTATGAGCGTCATAATGAGCATCAACCCGCTGGCCATATGGAGCAGGATCACGCCGGCGCTGGTCATCACAAACCGCGAGCCCTGTTTTAACCCACCCCGCCGCTGGGACCACAGCCAAAAGACCATAGGCCAGGCCAGCAACAAACCGGCCCAGGACCGGGGAGCACCCAGCCCCATGCCGATCATGAACAACAAGCAAAAAGCCAACACCAGGAGGAAAGCCAGGAGAAGGATGCTCCGCTCCCGCCCCAGGCGGACGACCAGGGTACGTTTCCCCGTTTGGCGGTCGCTTTCGCAGTCGGGAAGTTCATTCGTGAGGATCACCGCGGCAATTAAGATTCCCACCGGCAGGGAGACCAAAAGAGCGGTGGGAATAAAACGCCCGGTTAAAGCAACCGCGGTGCCGGCCACCAAAAAGGGGCCAAACACCAAACCGACGCACAATTCCCCGAAACCGGTCGCCGCCAGGCAAAGAGGGGGTGCCGAATAAAAATAACCGCCGCCCAATCCGGCCAGGGCGAAAAGGGCGACGCCGACGCCCCCGCCGGACAAGGCCAGCCCTAAAGCGCAAACCGTCCCCGTTGTATAGCACAGGAGAGCGGCTCTTTTCAGTTGCTTTGCCGGGAGAAGCCGCTTCACCAATACCCGGCTTCCACCATTGAACAATGATGGTTGCCGGTTCAGCCGGTCCGTCTCCTCGTCGTAAAAGTCATTGAGGAGGTTTGCCCCGCCGTGGTAGGAGAAGACCCCCGCCAGGACCAGGAAGAAACGCCAGCCGGCAATGGTTGTCTCGTTTCGGGCGATCACCATCCCGAGCAAAACCGGGATTAAAGAAGCGGAAAGATAATGAACCCGCAGGGCTTGGGCCCACAACTTAAACGGTTGCCACGGCGACCACCGCCGTTGAAACCGGCTCATCCCCCAAACCTCCGGATCGTCATCGCCCATTCCATCTCGACCTCCACTTCGATGGGCAAAGCAAAAAACTCCTCTGCCCAGTTGTCCTTTACTTGCCGCCACCATTCTGGTTTATAGCTTTTTAAGTACCGCCCGACGCCTAAAAAATCCACCCCCAACTCCTGGGCGCGCCGGACGGTCTGTTCCAACTCCCGCTGCACCACCGCGCTGACACCCCGTTCCAAATCGCCTTGGAGCGCCTCCAGTGGCCCATGGAGATCGGAGAACTCAATGGTCTCAAATTGCCCCCTTACTTTAATCTGGAAAACGGTTTGCCCGTTCACCTCGCGCAACTGGTGGCGGGAGTGGAAATTATCCACGCCGACCACGATCGACTCTCCGGGGTGAAGCGGACATTCGACTTCATAGTTGGAACGGATTCTTTGGTTTAAGATAATATTCAAGCCGCGAGTTTCAAAGTTGCTCAACCAGCCCACAAACTTTCCGTTTTTGAGCACGGCCGCTCCCCCGGTCACCGTGGCCTCCTTGCCCGGTTTGAGCCGCGGCAAGACCGGCTCGATGCCGTCGTCCGACTGTTCCACCAGAAAACGGCCGAAGTCGGAGATGTAATTGATGCCAACCCCGCTCTGCGGCGAAAGCAGATTCTCAATGTAAGCCGACGGGGTCTGGCTGATCGGCGGCTGCGTATTCAAGATCGCCCTTGCTTCCCCGTCAATAATGGCGATCCTGGCCATCCGCTGTACCCGGAAGTCCCGCTTAAAGTGGTCCATCAACTGATCCACCCCGATGGTCGCCGCCAACTCCGCATTGATTAAGAACAATTGGGTATGGCCGAAAAAAAGCTCCCGGTCCAATTGCCTTTGCAGTTGGCGAATGCCCACCGACACCATTTTGGTAGTGGTTTCGAAAACCACAAAAGGCGGGCCGCCCCCGCCGCCCTGTTCGCCGCTGTCGCCGCCCCCGCCGCCCATCTTCGCCGGGATGGGGATTTGGACACCCAGGAGAAACTCCCCGGGGTCGACCCCTTCTTCCGTTATCGGGTCAAACGCGACCGCCGTGACAAAAGCCCGCGCGTTTAATTCCTGTCCTCCCCAACATCCGGAAGCCGTCAGAATGACCAACAAGAGGGCCCCCAGCAAGCACGCTTTTTTGCTTTCCGCCGTCACCCCCAGCCTTCTAGACATGGCGTTTCCCCTTCCATAAACTCAACAGGTAAAGCAGAGGATAAAAGAAAAAGGTGATCACCAGTGACAACAGGGCTATATAAAAACTGGTCTGGCTCCAGACAAAGTAATTCTTCAGTAGGGTACTGAGGTAGTAGATGACCGGAACCAACCCCCAAAGCAGAGCCGATCCTTTCCGGACCCGCAACAATTGGGCCAAGCCTGACGCCACCAGGAAACTGGCGATTAAACCGGTGGTAAACAAGGCCGAGATCCACGTGACAATCAGGACTAAATCCAGCCTTTGGAGGATAACCGCCTGCACATTGACGGATTTGGCCAGTTCCAGCCCGACCCAGGAAAGATCGATTGTTTCCTTATACCCAAAAACGCCAAGGACCGACAGGGTTAAAAAGGTATAAACCCCGGTGATGATCAATGTCGCCTTCACAGTGGCCTTTGTGACCTCCTGGGGACGGCGGATGTAAGGAACCACCATACTGACTACCGGAATACTCCCAAACGAGAAAGTCACCCCGACCAACGTCTCAATCTTGTCCAGCTTGATCTGGTCCCAACTGAAGAGCGGCATCAAATGCAACGGTTTAAAATGCTGAAGAGACCCGAGTGACACAGACAAGCCGATGACCAAGGCGATCTCGATTAAAAGCTCATTCACCTGGGCAAGCTGATCGACCGGGCGAGTCGCCCCGTAGATCAGGACTAAAAGATAGGAACCGCTCACGAACCAAGCGGGCGCCCGCGGGAGGAGGGAGATGTTGACCACTTCCTGGAGGATCCGGACATTCACCGGAATGACCAGAAACAAGTAGAGAATAAAGACCACGTTAAAGAGGAAGCCAAGCCATTTCCCCAAGAGACGGGGGCTATATTCGATGATCGTCTCCTCCGGAAACTTGGCGGCCAACCGGGCGGCAAACCAGCCCCCTCCGGTGTAGAACAACCCCAGGACGAAAACCAGCAGCCAGCCGGAGGGCCCAAAGACATCCGCCGCCAAACTGGGGAGGGTTAACACACTTCCTCCGATCCCAAGACCCAAAATCAACAAGGTGATCTGGCGCGACGATAACATCCGTTGTTTCCCAATCATTCTTCCTGTTTCCCTCCCCGGCGCCGACGGGACGGCGGGTAAAACAACGCTTCCCACCAGTTTCTTGCTTTGGACCCCTCCCGTCGTATATCGATGGGTTCGCTGACCAGCGGCCGTTTAATCATCGCCCAACGCGGAACGACAAACAAGAAATCTTTCAGGTCAGAAAAGCTCAACGGGACCAACGGAGAGAGGAAGGGAACACCGAAAGAACGGATCCCGGTCATATTGATTAACAGCAGAATGGTCGCAATCGAAAGACCGTATAGCCCGCCAACCTGCCCGATGATCATCAACGGGAACCGCAAAATCCGCATGGAAATCGCCACTCCGAAGCTGGGGGCGGTGAAAGAAGAGATCGCGGTTAACGCCACAATAATCGTCATGATCGGTGAGATTAAACCGGCCCGGACCGCCGTATCACCCAGGATAAAACCGCCCACGATCCCGATGGTCTGGCCGAAGGGCCCGGGCAACCGGATCGAGGCTTCCCGGAGGATCTCGATGGCCAGTTCCATGAACAAGGTCTCCAGGAAAACGGGGAAAGGAGTCCCTTCCCGCGTTCCGGCAATTTTAATCGCCAGGTTAAATGGGATAAGCTCCGGGTTGTGGACCGCCAGCGCGATAAAGATGGACGGGAGATACAACGAGAAGAAAAAGGCGAGAAAACGGATGAGCCGGATCAGGATGGTCAGCGGCCACCGGTGGTAGTAATCTTCCGCCGAGTAATAAAGCTGCCAAAAGGTGATCGGCATCAGGAGGGCAAAGGGCGTATTGTCGGCCAGAACCGCCACTTTTCCCTCGAGCACCGCCGCCACCACCCGGTCCACCCGCTCCGTCACTTGCAAAGTCGGAAAGATGCTGTACGGCCGGTCTTCGATGTATTCCTGCAAATAGGCGCTCTCCAACACCCCGTCGATGTCGATCCGGTTTAAACGCTTCTCGACCTCGGCAACCACTTCGGGATTGGCGACCGACTCCAGATAAACCAGGGCGACATCGGTCTGGGTGCGCTTCCCTATTTTAATCCCTTTAACTCGCAGATCCGGGTCGCGGATCCAGCGCCGCACTTGGGCGGTATTGGTACGCAAGACTTCACTAAACCCGACCCGCGGTCCCCGCACCGCCGCTTCGGTGGGCGGTTCGTCAATCCCCCGGTGCTCCCAACCCCGGGTGTTGCAGATCAGCACCCGGTCTTCGCCTTCTAAAAATAAGGCGGACTCCCCGGACAGAATCGCGGTGATCACCGGTGCCCATTGGTTCTGAACGCTTACTTCACCGATGCTCAGAATATGTTCTTTAACTTTTTCGGCCAGGTTCCGCCGGTCCAGTGCCCAGTCGGCGTCGGTCCCCTCAAAAGCAGTCAGCGTCAGGAGAATATATTCATTAATCGTTTGCCCGCTGACCAACCCGTCGACAAAGACAAGAACCGCCCGGACCGGTTGGGGCAGGGGAATGACAAACTCCCGGAAAACCACATCATTGCTGGCACCAATCCGTTCCTTTAAGTAAGCAATATTCACCGCTAAATCGGAGGCCAGGACCGGTCCTTCCTCCGGTCCGCCTTGCTCGCCCGGACGCTGTTTTTCTGCCTTATCCTTGCGCAACTCGGCCACCGGCCGGGGACGGCGAAAAGTCCTTTTTTTCATCTTCAACCTCGCGTTTTCCAGTTGGAATTCCCCGTTTTGCGGGCTCGCGCGTCAAAGCAACAAAGCAAACCCATGGTCTTTCTGGTTTATTTTACCCGGTGGCTTCGGCGTTTATCCTTTGCCACTTGCCACAGCGGTCACCCCAGCCCGCGAGCGGGCGCTGATCAATCTTTACCTCTACCACCTCGCAGCGGTTGGGGCAGTCCACACACTCGAAACCGCTGACCCGGATCTCCTCCTCCGTCAGTTGGAAACCGCGAAAACGCGACTTTCCGTACGCCGCCCTTTCCTCCTGGGCTAGAAGAGCGCAACCCCAGGCCCCCATCGTATCGTAGTACTCCGGCACCATCACCTGGTGTCCCAACTCCTGCTCAAAAGCCCTTTTTATCCCGGCGTTCGCCGCCACGCCCCCTTGGAAGAGGACCGGCGGCCGGATTTCTTTTCCTTTCGCCACATTGTTCAGATAGTTCCGGACCAGGGCCGCGCAAAGGCCCGCCACAATATCCTCCAGACTGTGGCCCATCTGTTGCTTGTGAATCATGTCCGATTCGGCAAAGACCGAACAACGCCCCGCGATCCGGACCGGATTCTTCGAACGTAACGCAATCTGACCGAATTCGGCGATCGACAGGTTAAGCCGGTGCGCCTGTTGGTCCAGGAACGAACCGGTTCCCGCCGCACAAACCGTATTCATCCCGAAGTCCACCGCCACTCCGTTTTCGATCAGGATGATCTTTGAATCTTGGCCGCCGATCTCCAGCACCGTCCGGACTTCGGGATAAGCCTGTAAAGCCGCCACCCCCTGGGCGGTGATTTCGTTTTTGATCACATCGGCCCCCGTAATCGCCCCGATCAGCTGCCGCCCTGAACCGGTCACCCCAACCCCCAAGACCTTTACCCCCGCAAACTCGGGTGCCACTTCCCGAAAGGCCTTTTGAACCGAAGCAATGGGGTTGCCTTCGGTCCGCAGGTAAACTTTTTTGCTAATCCGTCCACCGGGCTCCATCACCACCAGGTTCGTGCTGACCGAACCCACATCCACCCCTAGATAAACACCGTCTTCCATCTGATCACCTTCCTAGCTCGTTACTTGTCGCGCGACATTCATGATCCGTATATGTTAAGATAGCTCGTTTTTAAGTCCTTTTGCCCAAATTGCTTTTTTGCAAACATAACAAAACGGAGGAGCAAAACCCAAACAAGTATTTAAAACAAACCTAACGATCTAAACATGCCTTAATCTTAAGCCCGGCGCTTAACCCCAGCGCGCCGGGGTGCACCTTGCCACGCCCAGCCTATCTTCAACCTTTCGCTTACCTCAACCCCCAAAACAAAATAATCCCACACTCGACACCACTACCCCGGTACGCCGGAAGGCACCCGCCCTGCCTCCGTCCGGACCGCGCGCCGGCGCCGCAGCAGATCGACAAAGGCCTCCAAACGGGTCAGCACGCCCGCCTCCGCCGAATGCTCATCAAGGACCAGGGTCAAACAGGGAAGCCGGTAGGTCGCGCTGACCGCCGGCGCAATACTCTGGGCCACAATCTCCGGCATACAAGTAAAGGGGAGGACTTGGATCACCCCGTCCAACCGGTTCACCCCCGCATCAACCATCTCCGCGATGGTTTCCCGGCCGTGGCCGCCGACAAAGGACGGTAAAAAGGGTCCGGAAAGCAGAACCGTACGCCGCCGGTGGTGGGGGTAGAAAAAGCCAAACAAATGCTCTTCCACCCACTGGGAGACGGACATGGCCCGGACCACCTCCACCCCCATCTCGCCCAAAAGCATCTCCAGATGAAAATTGACCCGTGGTTCCAAAACCATATAGATCTCGCCGATAATTTTAACCCGGAGCGGTGGTTCCGCCTCGGGCCAGAGGTCTGCCCGGAGTTCCCCCTCAAGCTCCCGGTAGTGCGCGCCGAACTTTTCCGGTGTTTTCTCCTCCCGCATCGCCCCCAGAAAACGTTCGTAACTGCGCTGTGCCTTCACCCGGTCTTTACTGCGGGGCAACATGGAGCGAAGCAGCGCGTTTCCCCGGTCGACCCAGCGGATCTTCCGGCAGGCCAAGCGAAAGGCGGCCATCGCCTGGAACACCGGAACCTTCGCCAGCAACATTTGCAACGTGCGGTAGAGCTCTTGCCGTTCACCTCCCAACGGTTCAAGCAGGAACATCTGGAAGCGAAAACCCAAATCCGCCAGGATCCGTTGCTGAACTTGGGCGTAGTAACCGAAACGGCAAGGGCCCAAGCCCCCGCCCATCAAGATCCCTTCCGCCCCCAGTTCCAAAGCCTCAATAAAGTTACCCAGGTTTATTTTAAAGGGAAGGCAGGCTCCCTCGGGCGAGTATTTGGCCCCCAGTTCGAAAGTGCGTTTGTTGGTCGGCGGGGCGGGCACCGCCTCATGGCCAAGGCCGTTCAGCAAGGTCTCCACCGGGAGCGAAAGGAGCCCCATGTGGGGGAAGGTTAGACGCAACTGAATCTCCTCTTTCTTTGCAAAAGATCGATAAACGCTTCGATTCTCGTCACCAATCCGGCTTCCCCCGAATGTTCGTCCAGGACCAGATGGAGGAGGGGCAGGCCAAGCGCTTTGGCCTCCCTCTTCACCAACTCGCCGGTTAAGGCCTCCGGGCCACAGGCGAAGGCGCTGAGGTAGACGATCCCATCCACCTTTTCCTTGCACAACAAGCGGAAGGCGCCGAAAATCCGCTGGCTCATCGTCCAAAACAGCGGTTTGGCCAGAATTTGTAGTTCATCCTCGATCTGCCGGGGAGGGAAATACTCGGGGGTCAATACGGCAAACCCATATCGGTGGAGCAGGTTAACCGTTCCTAAATTGAGAAAAGGATCGTAAAGACAATAGGGGTGACCAATGAGGCCGATCCGCCGCCCGTTTTTCTCCCGGGCGGGGGGTGCACCACCGCCGAGGACCTGCTCCGCTTCGGCCGGAAATAACCCCTGCTGGAGAAGGCGGTGGTAGGTGTGGAAGGCGGCTTCCGCCTTTTGCAGTCCTTTTTTGATGCGCCGGGCGGAAAACCCCTGGCGCAGCGCCGCCGGAACCGCCTGCGGCGACCCTAAAGCGCAGTTTTTCTCGCTTTTCCAGATGACAAGCGGCTGTTTTCCCACCGCCTGCTTGGTCATCTCCGGCAAACCCATAAATTTGGGGCAAATATAATCTTTGCGGTTGATATTCACCAAGCGGGGTACCAAAAAGCAGTCACACCTGTTGCGCAAGGTTAGGCAGTGGCCGAGGAATACCTTCACCGGCAAACAGGCCTCATCGACACTGGTTTTTACCCCGGCATTCAGGAGTTCCTTACCGGTTGGTCCCGAAATGACCGGCGTCAAGCCCAATTCCTCGCAAAAAACCCGCCAGAACGGTCCATACCAGTAATAGAGCAGCGCCTGTGGAATTCCAACCCTGATCTTAATCCCTCCTCTTCATCCCTCCTCAGGTCTGGATCCCAACCGCCGACCATGTTCCTTCAGAATCCCCCGCTGGTCCGCCGCGCCGGGCCGCGCCAAGCGGTTACTGTCCATCGTGAGGATAAGCTTCTTCTTGTCCTGCTTGTCCTTTCCCCGCTGTTTCCTTTATAACGATCCTTACCAATTGCCGCAGACGGGGTAAGGCCTGGATGATGCCACGGGCGGCCAAGGGCTTCCCCAACCCGGGGCAGCGCAGCTTTTTTGAGATAAAACCCCCAAGGCGAGTGGTCAAGCCAATCGCCGGCAAGGTGTTCACCAGGATGATCCGGTCGGCCAAACCAAGATGGCCGGCCAGGTTCAAAATGGCCCTGACACAAAGGGGGGCCTGGCTGTTCAGGCCCAAGATATACACCTCGTTTCCTGCTTCGTCCCGGCCCATAAAATATGGCTCGCCAAAGTCGTCGGCCTCCGCCCGGTCAAATTCGGGGAGCGCCATAATTTGCTCCGGCGCGATGGGCCCGTTCAGCGGCAGGGTCCCCAGGTGCAAATGGGAAGCGACCACCGACGAATGGGCCCGCCCGTAACAATGATAGATTACTCTCACCTACAAACTCCTTTGCACTTCCCGGACCAGCCGGCCGATGGCGTTATACCAGCCGCTCAGCCCCTGGTCACCGGCCTCCTTTGACGTGCGGTACCGCTGAAGCGCGGTTCTACTACAGTCGACAAAATGGTAATTTAAAGGGTCTTCCCCCAGAAGCGGAAGGAACCTTTCGATTGTTTTCAGCACCAAATCCGGTTTTTTCCCGGTCGCCAAAGTGTAAACCTCTTCCCCTTGCCGCCCCCGGCCCATCAGAAACAGCACGCCGCGTTCACGGGTGTTGACCCCTTTCCGCAGTGGCAGTGCCTGCCGGAGCCAAAAACGGAGTTCCGCTTCGGTCTCGACCCGGGAGGGTAAATACCCCAGATGAATGGCGGCCGCCAAGGGAGCCACCCCATCTTGGCCCTCCCAATGGTAGATCACTTTAAACCCCTATTCCTCCTTCGGTCCGTGCCGGTCGGAGTCGCCCTCCGTTCCTTCGTTGCCACCACCCAAGCCGGTGCGGATTTTCCCAAATCCACCGTTGACGACAAAATAGATCGCCAACCCGACCGCCGCCAGGCCGATAATCCACAAAAGGGAACGGGTTGCTCCTGCCCCCACCGCGCTGTTGCTGGCCCGCGGGTTGGTCAAGACCTCTTTGGCCGCAGTCGCAAAGATCGCGGCCCCCCTTTCCGCTTCTTCCCGGCTGTTGGTGTGGCTCCCCAACTCCACGAGCAGCAGCCGCGGGGCCAAATCCTGATTATACTTGCCGTCGGCGTAAAAAATACCCTTGATGAAACCGGGATATTTTTTATCAACCACCGACTTGATTTGGTAGGCAAAAGCTTCATTCGCTTTCATGTTCGGGTTTTGCCGCCCGACGACCAGTTGGGCTTTGGTCACTGCCGTATTATTAATCTCGTCCGCATACTCATCGGCCGGGACCGCGTCCCGGTGGATATCCAGCAGGGCGATGGGTTTTTCTTTCAAAAGGTCGGTGGCGGTCCGCCGTGACCGGTCATAAGCCATCGCGTCGTGGGGGTCGTGGGGCGTTTTTTCGTGAATCACATTTACCCCCCGCTCCCGTAAAGCCTGGGCCAGCGCTTCGCCCACCTTAAAGATCCCGCCGTGCTCGCGGATACTGGCGCGCCCGTCCGTCGGCACGTAAGATTCCGCCGAGTGGGTATGGTAGATGGCCACCGGCCGGTTTTCACCCTGGACATACTCTTCTTTGCCCGGCAGAAGACGGGCCATCGCACTGGCCAACCGGTCGATTAAAGACGGGGCAATCGCCGCCTCCAAATTCACCTCGCGCACGAAACGAAGGCGGGCGGTGTTCTCCTCCACCTGCTCCACCCGGTAGAGCTTATTGTCGGCCGTTAAATACTGGTCGCCCTTTTTCACCTCATGGGCCGTCCGGGCAATGCGGCGTCCTTCCACATCCACCAACGTATAATAACCGTCGGTCCGTTCCGTATGCCCCCAGACCGGACCGGCCAGCGTCAGCAGGACAAGCAGGAGCACTAAACCAAGAACGACGCCTTTTTTATTCATGATCCGCGCCTCCTTCCTGTGGTCCCGGTTCAACCAGACCCACCGGGCGTCCGTCGGAACGGTCCGGCCCTCCCTGCAGACGTTCCCGGGACTCCCCAATGATCTCCGCCAAAACCACGCCAATAATCCCCGCGAGGACCACCGTATCAAGGACGCCGGCCCCCCCGATCCGGGTTGGACCGTACCGCGCGCCCCGCAAGGCCCCCTCCACGGCATGGACAATGTCGGCCAAGATCACCCCGCTGGTGGCACTGATAAAGGCCAAACGCCGTGAACGTCCGATCAGATAAGCGGTGATCCCGGCCAGAATCCCCCACAGATACTGGGGTTCGATCATTCCGGCGTTGATATCGAATTTATAGATCTTGGCTACCCCGTAGATGAGGGCACCCACCAGGAAGGTACCGATGATTCCCCGGCTCGTCTCTTTGGCGGTCCCCGCCCGTGACAGGACGTAGATGCTCAGCGCCAGCGGAATCAGAGCTCCGCCCAGATTGATACTGACCGGTGGCTGACCCCGGAAGAGGGGGATCTCAATGAAACTGCCGCCGACCATCGCCGCCAGGATCAGCAACGCCATCTTATCGTTGAGATACAGCCGGTCTAAAACTTGTTGGGCCAGTCCCAGCAGGATCAGAATACCCGCACCAATCAGAAGCAATAAGCCCACATTCATCCTTTTGCCTCCTCCCATTCCTTACGTCTCGGTTCGGCCATGTTAAAACTTATTATCCCACCGCCTGCAATTACAATTCAAAAACTAACCCGGCAAGTAAAAAGGGGCCAATGATGGATTACGGTTGCCGGCAATCACCCGGCGCGGATTCACCCGGCCGGCCAAAACGCAACGGGGCGGGAGGCAAAAACGCCGGGACAACCCGGAATAAAAAAGCTTTCCCCCTTCCGAGGAAAGCTTTCGTAAGCAAATTGGTTTTTGGTCAGTGGCAACCGGTTTTTTCCCTTTGCCAATCGTTTTTTTATGAGTCGCGGCCGTTTTGGTCCAAACCCATCTTTTCGGCCAGCAACTCGCCCAGGTTGGAAGAGAGCGGTTTCTCCTCCAGGCCGGGAATGGCTGGTTCCTGCTTCTTCTGCTCCCGTGCCGGCTCGTCCTTCTTGGGCTTCTCCTGGGCAGCCCGGATACTCAAGCCGATTCTTTTCGCTTCCGGTTCGACTTTGACCACTTTCGCGCGGACCGTCTGGCCGACCTGGACCACCTCTTCGGGTTTTTCCACCCGCCGGTCGCTCAGTTGCGAGATATGGATCAAACCGTCGACGCCTTCTTCCAGGTTCACAAAGGCCCCGAAAGAGGTCAGGCGGACCACTTCCCCCTCGACCACATCGCCCACCTTATATTTCTCCCCAATCTTCATCCAGGGGTGTGGGGATAACTGTTTCAGGCTGAGGGAGATTCTTTTTGCGGCCGGGTCAACCTTGGTGACCAAGACCTCAATCTCCTCACCCTCTTTCAACCGGGCTGACGGATGGGCAATCCTTTCCCAGGCAAT